>JAPPBT010000058.1 GCA_026702745.1 Gemmatimonadota bacterium | reverse complement strand
ATATCCCGCCTTTCCCCTCCGCGAGCCCGGACGGGCCTGCCTGATGACAGGAAGGCATGCCTCGGAAATCGGCGCATGGGACAACGGCGCACTGCTGGCCGCGGACCAGCCGACCTTTGCCCACTACCTGGCCGGCGCGGGCTACGATACCGTGCTTTCCGGCAAGATGCATTTCATCGGTCCGGACCAGCTGCACGGATTCAGGATGCGGTTGACTACCGACATTTATTCCTCGGATTTCGACTGGGTCAAGCCGGAGTGGATCCACCTGAAGGAGACCGGGGGCGAGGACTGCGAGCGGGTGATGGCCGACCGGCCGGCCTACAATGCGGCGGGATACACGGGCGACGGCGTGCGGATAGGCGTCTGGCACAACGCCCTCAGCTACGACGAGGAAACCCACTTCCGCGCGGTCGAATACCTGCGGTCCAGGCGGTCCAGGCGGTCCAGGAAGCCGGGCGGGGCGGAAGAACCGTTCCTGCTATGCGCGTCCTATCACCATCCCCACGAACCGTTCTGGCCGCCCGAGTCCTACTGGGACCGGTATGAAGGATCGGAAATCGAACTGCCCGGATTCCCGGCCGACCTGGATGAACGCCATTCCATGATGGATCGGAACCTGAATGCCTATCACGGTACTGGCCGTTACGACCTGCGGGAAGAAGAGGGCCTATACCGGCTTCGCCGCGCCTACTACGCGCTGGTGAGCTACATGGATGACAAGGTAGGCGGCCTGCTGGACACCCTGGACGAGACCGGCCTGGCGGAAAACACGGTGGTGGTATTCGCCAGCGATCACGGCGACATGTTGTGCGAACGCGGCATGGTGCAGAAGCGGTGTTTCTACGAGTGGTCCTGTCGAGTGCCGCTCATCGTTCGCTATCCGGACGGATGGCGGGCGGGGACGACCTGTACCCATCCCGTGTCCCTGATCGATCTGCTGCCGACCTTCTGCGACCTCGCGGGCATCGAGGAACTCCTTCCCCACGACGGCGAGAGCCTGGTCTCGTCTTCCTCGGACGAAACGGACCGCGTGGTTTTCGCCCAGGCCCACGAGGCCGTGGGCATGCCCTGCATCATGGCGCGGCAGGGAAGATACAAGTACCAGTACATTCACGGGTACGCGCCCCGTCTTTATGACCTGGACGACGATCCGGGCGAATGGCATGATCTCTCGGGCGATGACACGCACCGTCACGTGGAATCCCGGCTTCGCGACCGGATCCTCGACCGCTTCGATCCGGATGCCATCGCGGCGGCCAACCTGTCCAGCCTGTACCGGCGGCGTCTGATCCGGGACACCATGGCGCGCCACGGAAGGACGTGGAGCCATGGTCCGGAATTCGATCACCGGCGCGGCGCCTTGAACCAGTACGTGCCGCCGTCCGGACAACCGTGAAACACGTAGCCGGCCCAACTTGACGGACGGGCCCACCCCGTCGTAACTGGCGGACCCAGCCCGCGGGTTAGAGCGGGCAAACCCAGGGAGGAAAGGCCATGTTGCGCGCAGGTTTTATCGGTGCCGGGGGGCGTTCCCAGAGCGCCCACTATCCGGCGGTCGCCCGTTTGCCGGACGTGGAGATGACCGCCGTGTGCGAGCTGGACGAGACGCGCCTGGCGCAGGTCATCGACCGCTACGACTTCCCTCATGTCTATTCACACCATCGCGCCATGCTGGCGGAAGTGGAACTGGACGTGGTCTACTGCGTCATGCATGAGAAGTGGCTGCTCCAACCCGCCTTAGACAGTCTGCGCGCAGGCAAGCACATCTTCATCGAGAAACCCCCCGGGCAGAACAGCGATGAAACGCGGCAGCTGCTGGACGCGGCCGTGGCGCACGATGTGTATGCCATGGTGGGCTTTCAACGACGGTACACCACGGTGGTCCGCGAGGCCATGCGCCGCGTACACACGAGGGGGCCGGTCTCCCATGCCGTGACCACCTTCAACAAGAAGCTGTTTTACGACAAGCCGGCGGTCTCCACGACCCTGTGGGACGACGTGACCCACGTGGTGGACCTGCTGCGGTACATGGTGGGCAGCGAACCTGTCGAGGTTACCCGCTACCGCGACAAGTTCGATTCGGTCGAATGGAACCACTACACGGCCCTCGTCCGTTTCGCCAGCGGGGCCACGGGCGTCGTATTCGGAAACCGGGCCTCCGGCGGCCGGGTGCTGAGCGCGGAGCTGCACGGTGTGGGCATCGGCTGCTACATGAAGCTGCCCGAGGAAGTCGACATCCGCGAGGACGATCGGCAGACCGTAATGCAGGGCTGGGAGATCAACGGCGACGACCCGGAAGATGTTCCCCGTTACGAGGGGGCGCTCGCCATGCACGAGCATTTCGTGGAATCCGTTCGCAACCGGACCATCCCCGTCAGCGATCTTCGGGACGTCATACATACCATCCGGCTCGTGGACTGGATCGAAACCGGGCAGTGCCCCGACTAGGCGCCGCCCCGCCTACATCATGGAACGGCTCAATTTCCCGGAATACGGATTCGAAATCGGTTCGGATGAAGCCGGCCGCAGGATCATTTTCGACCCGATCCGGCGCAGGTTCGTCCGGCTGACGCCCGAGGAGTGGGTCCGGCAGCACCTGGTGCGCTACCTGGTGGAGGACCGCGGCTTTCCCGCGGGCTTCGCCACCGTGGAAAAGGGTTTCCAGTATGCCGGTACGGCGGTCCGCGCCGACGTGATCATGCACGACCTGAAGGGACGGCCGGTGCTCATGGGCGAATGCAAGGCGCCGGACGTCCGGGTGACCGAAGCGGTATTCGAGCAACTGGCCCGGTACAATTCGGTCATCAACGCCCGGTTCCTGGTGGCCACCAACGGCAGGAAGCACTTCTGCTGCGAGCACAAGGCCGGCGGGGGATATGCCTTTCTGCCGGAACTGCCTGAATTCGAGCGCGCCGGAGAAGCCTGAGGAGTTCGAACGTGCCGGAAGGACTGAAACTGGTCGCGAGAGAAACGCTGGAACAACGGGTTGAAGCCCTGGAACAGGACGGCTACATCTATTTTCCTGGTGCACTTACAGATGATGAAGTTGTCGTATTGCGCGATGCCATGGACCGTCTGGATGCGCGTCCCGAGGAGTTTGACCGGCACACGGAACCCGATACCCACGGTTTTCTCAACAAGTCCATCAACAACGTGTTTAACCGGGACCCTGTGTTTCTGCCCTATCTGGACCATCCGGAGGTCATCGATGTCGTCGAAGCTGCGCACGGCCCCGATTGCCACGTCATCGGCATGACGGCATGGATGACGGGACCGGGCCGACCGGACCAGGGCGTCCACGTGGACTGGCAGCCGCTGGAACTTCCCGAAGACGTCATGGACGATCCGAGGGTCAAGTTGCCGGTGTACATCACCACGGCCCACTTCTATCTCGACGAAATCTACGAGGATCTTGGTCCCACGCAGTTCATTCCGGGCAGCCACCGCGCGGGCCGCCGTCCGTCCAATGGCGAATCCACCTGGCGTGGAGTCGAACCGCGGAGCATAGTGTGTTCAGCCGGCGACGCCGTCCTCTTTCGCTGCGAAGTCTGGCACCGCGGGACAGCGAATACGAGCGGCCAGGTACGCTACCTGCTACAGGTCCACTATGCCCAGCGGATGATCACACAGAAGTTCCCGCCCTACCTGAACCGGTTCCAGTTCGACCCGGCCATCCTGTCCCGGGCCACGGATCGCCAGCGCCGGTTATTGGGCGAGCATGAACCGAGTAATTACGACTGATTTTGGCATCTCGGAACCGATTTAACATGCCATCGGTTGCATTACATCTACGCTACGTCATTCGGTCAAACTCATCCAGGAGGTAGTTCAATGAAATCCGCGAAGTACGTAATCGTTCTCCTTCTGACCTTTGGTTTGCACTTCCAGTCGGCCGCCCAGACGCGGGAAGAAGGCCCGTGGTGGCCCCATCCCATCTGGGGCAAGGACGACCAGTCGGGGGGTTCCAACTGGATCACGCCGGAGAAGGTGCTGAAGGCCCTGACCCTGGTCAAGACGGGCCAGATCTACGAAATCGGCCAGGTGTACAGCGCCGACATGCCCCTCTTCGGCCAGCGGACTTATTCCCTGGTGCTGCCCGGTTCTCCCACGGGTGAGCCTATGGGGACGAACAACCTGATCTATTACGACGAGTTCCTGGTGGCCGAAATCGGCCAGGTCGGCACGCAGTTCGACGGTCCGGGCCACATCGGAGAGCGGATGACCATGGCGGACGGAACGGAGAAGGACGTCTTCTACAACGGATTCACCAATGAGGAGATCAAGGGACCCTACGGCCTCGTGAAGCTAGGCGTCGAGCACGTGGGACCCTTCATCACACGCGGCATCCTGGTCGACGTGCCCGCGTACAAGGGCGTGGAATCCCTCGATCACGGCTACGAGGTTACTGTGGCGGACGTGGAAGGTGCGCTGGAGCGGCAGGGCATCGCAATGGACAGCCTCGAACCGGGCGACGCCTACTTTTTCCGGTACGGATGGGCTCGCCACTGGAACGACCCCGTTACATACAACGCCAGCCCGCCGGGAATCGGCATGGCCGTCGCCCGCTGGGTAGTCGAAAAGCAGGCTTCCATGATCGGTTCGGACCAGTGGACCACCGAGGTCGTACCCAATCCGGATATCAGCAAAGCCTTTCCGGTCCACCAGGAGCTCATCACCCGTAACGGCGTCTGGAACCTCGAGAACATGAACTTCGACGAACTCTCGGGAGACGGCGTCTACGAGTTCCTCTTCATTCACACGCCCATCCGGTTCAAGGGCGCTACGGGCTCGCCGGCTCGCCCGATCGCCATCCGGTGAAACGTAAGGGTGTTCCGGGAACGACAAATCGGGGATGTCAAAGTACATAGGTTTCTATGTGACCGGAGGCCTCTGTGAGGTGGCATTCATGCAACTGCTTATTCATCAGGTACAACAACGCGCAGCGGAAGATCGTTATAGGAGGAATCACTACTTGTTGGCTGTTCTATATAGTCGATACGCATGGGGTCGTTCTGTGTTGCGGCATATAAACGTACCCACGTGCGTTCATTTCGCCTCCAAACGGTAAATTCCTCGGTCTCTTCACTGAAACCGTAACGTTCGTCTAGAACGGTTTTAATGGAGTCCAACCTGCTGGATGGCACATCCGTCTCAAACGCATACGATCCTGAACTGAGGGCGTTGTCCGTAAACAGGTACGATATGGTTACGGTGTCGGATATCTCATCACTGAACTGCAACACCCCCGCGACCGATCCGGTTTCCTGCGTGGAATCTACCTGGCTAAAGGTCAGGGTGTCGAGTTCCGTCGATTGTACTTCCTCCTTGGTGTCGCCCCACCTGCTCCATCTGAAATCATAGTAGTCAGACTCGGCCAGACCCGCGGCACAGACCGGTACGATCATATCGAAGGAATCACATTCCTGATAGACTGCAACAACAGAATCTGCTTCGGTCTGATCCATGGTCAAATTGTACTTCTTCTTGATTTCCACCCACTTGCCCACATACCAGCATCTGTTGTTATCCGGCATCCATTCTGCCGGGTCCTTGTCGGATTTCTGGTTTCTGTTTACAGCCGGCGCAGCCAGGGTGAGGTTGTCCAGGTCCTTGCCGTAGGCACTGCGATCTTCCTCGGATTTGGCGTACATGCCGCTGGCATGTGCCTCGGCGGTTGCGACGATATGTTCAATGTCCGTTTCGGAAGCGGAATCGAAACAGTTGAGCGAGTAGGGAGAGAACAACCCTCCCTGTCGATTTACAATATCAGCCTCTATTGAACTAGGGTAGTCGTAGTCTTTTCTTTCATAGGAACCGTCATCGACCTCGGCAGCGATACGGACGCCGAGAACGGGATGTATGGTTTGCACCGTACGTTCCAGGTGTACGGGGCTCGAATTGGCAATAGGACTGGAATCACCTGAGCAAGCCAGGATTATTGCACATATTAGTAAAACTGATACCCGCACCAATTTAACACCTCCGGCGGCTTGAGAGAACTCGTGCCATAGGTACACATTCTGTACGACATGTTTATAAATCGAACAGTTACACTACCGTTACATTTTACCCCGTCAAGTACTTATTCCACTTCACCAACTGTTAATGACGTTTTAAACTGTTCACGATGTGCTAAGGCGCGTTACCTTACGTAACTGAAGGGGTGAAACAAGTGAACGGGATGCGGTATGGATCATGAATGGAGGGAAATAATGGGGAATGATTCGACTGCAGCATTCGAAGGAAAAGCAGTTATCGTAACCGGTGGCGCAAAGGGCATCGGAGGGGGCATCGTCCGTGCCTTCGCCGGTGAAGGCGCCCATGTCCTGTGCGCCGACATCGACGATGACGCCGGCGCGGAGATCGCCGCCGAGAACGATAACATCCGCTACGTCCATGCGGACGTAACCACGAGCGACGTATGCCGGTCCCTCGTGGAAACGGCGACGGATTCCTGGGGCGGGGTGGACATCCTGTGCAACAACGTGGGGATCCAGCCCACCTCGAGCTATCTGCCCGCCCATGAGCTCTCAGAGGAACAGTGGGATCGGATCATCGACGTGAACCTCAAGAGCCGGTTTCTGATGGTGAAGTACTGCGTGCCCGTGATGAAGGCGCGGGGAGGCGGCGTAATCATCAACACGGCCAGCGTGCAGGGTCTGCAGTCGGCCAAAGGCATCTCGGCCTACGCGGCGAGCAAGGGAGGCGACCTGTCGCTGGTCCGTCAACTGGCCCTGGATTACGCCGAGGACAACATCCGCGTCGTGGCGGTCAACCCGGGTACCATCGAAACGCCGCTCCTGCAGGAAGCCATCGACTCAATCGGTGGCGACGAGGACGAAATCCGGACGGACATGGCCTCCCGGCACGCCGTGAACCGACTCGGCAGTCCTGAGGATATCGCCAACGCGATGCTCTTCCTCGCGAGCGACCAGGCATCCTTCATCACGGGAGAGTGGGTAAACGTGGATGGAGGTCTGATGGCCCGGGGGGCATGGGCCTAGGTGGGCGTCGTAGACTGAATCCCGATCTCTCGTCAGGTCTGATTTTTCATACGAGAAACCCGCAAATGACAGCGACTATTGAAATTGATGTAGTTGTTTCAGATGCGGACGTGAAGTCACGACCTGAGCGTCGTGATCGTTTCGACCGTATGGTAAACACACCTGAACGCCGGGAGGATTTGAAATGAGCGTCGAGTTGATCGGGATAGTCAGTGTTGGTGTTGCTCTTGCCGGGGTCAGCGTTGCCCTTGCCGGACTTATTCTGGCGTCGAAGCGGGAAATCAATCTTCGTCTTGTCGCTTTGGAACAGGGTCAGGCGGACCTGAGAGAACGTATGGCAAGGCTCGAGGGAATCCTGGAAGGCTTGGCCTTGCGCCTTGCAGAAAGGACTGATTCGGAGTAGACCGTAGGCCCGATAACCTGTACATCGATCACTTCGAGGCGTAAAGCTAGGCCGGCTCGTCGCTGTCTTTCGACTTGAAGATGCGCAGCAGCCGGTTGAGCGGATCGAAGAATTCGCCGACGACCCGTTCCTTCAGGGGAATGATGGCGTTGTCCGTGATGGTGATTTCTTCGGGGCAGACATGGGTGCAGCACTTGGTGATATTGCAGTAGCCGATGCCCTGGTCCTCCTTGAGGTCGCCGAGCCGGTCCTCGGTGTCGAGGGGATGCATCTCCAGGGCGGCGTTGTGCACCATGAGGCGCGGCCCGATGAACTCTTCGTGCAGTTCGTGTTCCCGCAACACGTGGCAGACATCCTGACAGAGGAAGCACTCGATACACTTGCGGAACTCCTGCACCCGCTCGATGTCATCCTGGTCCATGCGCCAGGTGCCGTCCTCGGCATCGGGCTTGCGGGGCCTGAAGGGCTTGGTCTTCATCTTGGCCTCGAAGTTCCAGGACACATCCGTCACCAGGTCCCTTATGGTCGGGAAGGCCTTCATCGGCTCGATGGTGATGGTTTCGTCCTCGGGCAGGTCGCTCATGCGCGTCATGCACATCAGCCTGGGATTGCCGTTGACCTCGGCGGAACAGGACCCGCACTTGCCGGCCTTGCAGTTCCAGCGCACCGCCAGATCGGGGGCTGACTCCGCCTGGATCTGGTGCACCGCGTCCAGTACGACCATGCCCTCGTCGATCTCGGTGGAGTAGTCCTCGAACCCGCCGCTCTCGCCATCGCCCCGCCAGATTCGGAAGTTGGCCGTCGCCATTATCTGTTCTCCTCGATGATCGCTGCCAGGTCCTCCCGGAGCGGTGTGACCGGAACGCGGTTGATCACCATCTCGCCGTCGGCGCCTTTATGCTGGGTGATGTTGAGGCTGCCGAAGGCTTCATCCTTTTCTTCGTAGTCTTCCCGGAAGTGGGCGCCGCGGCTTTCCTTCCTCTCCAGCGCCGCCCGGGCTACCGCCTCCGACACGATCAGCAGGAACTTCAGATCCAGCGCGGTGTGCCATCCCGGGTTGTATTCGCGGTTGCCGACCACGGAGACTTTCTCGGTCCTTTGACGCAGATCGTCGATGACCTCGAGGGCCCGTTGCATGTCGCCCTCGTTGCGCACGATGCCGACGAGTTCCTGCATCCGTTCCTGCAATTCGTACTGAATCTCGAAGGGATTCTCACTGCTTTGCTCGCGGTCGAAGGGCGCCAGGGTCTCTCCTACGGCTGCCTCGACCTGGCCGTCGTCAATTTCCCCGTTACCGTTCTCCCGTGCGTACTCCGCGGCGTATTTGCCTGCGCGCTGGCCGAAGACCAGCAGATCGGAAAGGGAATTGCCTCCCAGCCGGTTGGCTCCGTGCAGACCTGCCGCGCATTCGCCGGCGGCAAAGAGACCGGGCACGGTCGACATCTGCGTGTCGGCGTCCACGAGCACGCCGCCCATCACGTAGTGGGTCGTGGGACCCACTTCCATAGCCTCCTTCGTGATGTCGATGTCGGCGAGCTGCTTGAACTGGTGGTACATGCTCGGCAGCTTGCGCTTGATATGCTCTTCGGCGTTGGAGAGCTTCTCCCTGATCCACGAAATGTCGAGGTAGACCCCGTCGTGGGGCGATCCGCGGCCCTCCCGGATTTCCCGCACGATACACCGGGCCACGTGGTCTCTCGTCAGCAGTTCGGGCGGCCGGCGGGCTTCCTTGTCCCCCTGCGTATAGATCCAGCCCTCTTCGGGGCTCTCCGCCGTGGAATTCTTGTAGAGGTCGGGGATGTCGTCGAACATGAACCGGTTGCCTTCGCTGTTCGTCAGGACGCCGCCCTCGCCTCGGACGCCTTCCGTGACCAGGATGCCCCGCACGCTCGGCGGCCAGACCATGCCGGTGGGGTGGAACTGCACGAATTCCATGTCCAGCAGCGCGGCTCCGGCGTCGTAGGCCAGACCGTGGCCGTCTCCCGTGTATTCCCAGCTGTTGCTCGTGATCTTGAAGGCCCGGCCGATGCCGCCCGTGGCCAGGACGACCGCTTTCGCACGGAAGACCCGGAAACGTCCCCGCTCCCGGTCGTATCCGAAGGCGCCCACGACCCGGTCGCCGTCCTTCAACAGGGCCACGATGGCGTGTTCCATGTACACTTCCATGCCCTGGTGGATCCCGTAGTCCTGGAGGGTGCGGATCATTTCCAGGCCGGTGCGGTCGCCCACGTGAGCGAGCCGGGGGTACTTGTGCCCGCCGAAATTACGTTGCAGGATGCGTCCGTCGGCTGTCCGGTCGAACAGGGCGCCCCAGGCTTCCAGCTCACGTACGCGGTCCGGCGCTTCGAGGGCGTGCAACTCGGCCATGCGCCAGTTGCTCAGGTACTGGCCGCCCCGCATCGTGTCGGCGAAGTGGACGCTCCAGCCGTCCCGGTCGTCCACGTTGGCCAGCGCCGCCGCGACGCCCCCTTCGGCCATGACCGTATGGGCCTTGCCCAGCAGGGATTTGCAGACGAGCCCCACCGATACCCCTGCGGCCGAGGCTTCGATGGCAGCCCGGAGTCCTGCGCCGCCGGCTCCGATCACGAGCACGTCATGTTCGTGGCTCTGATATTCCGCCATTAGAGGATTCTCCAGTCCGTCCAGACGCCCATGGCCACCAGGCGCACATATACATCCGCGAAAGCGACCCAGATCAGGCTGAGCCAAGCCCAGTTCATGTGTCCTCGGTTCAGGCACGAAACGCAGTTATAACCCGCATGCCGCACGGGCGCTTTCGAAAGGAGGTCCAGGTTGCCGCCGATCAGGTGGCGCAGGGAGTGGCAGCCGAACTGGTAGCCGCCCAGGAGGACAACGTTCAGGGTCAACACCAGGGTGCCGATCCCGATGCCGAAGGTCGTCTCACCGGTGGCCGCGTCCGTGAACCACAGGGCCTTCCAGGCGTCGTGAGCCAGGAAGATCCAGATGATGAACACCAGGTAGAGAAAGTACCGGTGAACGTTCTGGAGAATGAGCGGAAAGGACTGTTCTCCCCGGTACTTCTTCCTCGGTTCGGAAACGCTGCAGGATGGCGGGTCGGCCCAGAAGGCCTTGTAGTAGGCGCCCCGGTAGTAATAGCAGGTGATGCGGAATCCGGCCGGCGCCCAGAGGATCAGGAAGGCCGGTGAGAACGGGAGCATGGCCGGCCACCACTCCGGCCTGGGTCCGAAAAGCGCATGGGATGAACTGCCGAAGATTTCGGGCGAATAGAAGGGCGAGAGATAAGGGCCCCAGGCGTAGAATTCGCCCTGAAAAGCCGCCCACGTGGAGTAGACGACGAAGGCCGAGAACACGCCCAATGTTACCAACTGCTGCACCCACCAGGCGTCTCTGCGGCGCGTCTGGCCGAAACCGCTGGCCTTCAGTGAAACACCGGTTGTCGACATAGGTTATCCTCTTGAAACCAGATAGTGATTCGGCCGATTTTCACAGACAAAACACATTAGCGCAAATTAGATGTTGAGCGGCCGCAATGCAATAGAAAAAAACGGGTCTGCATGTCATGGCCGCGAGACGCATCCAGGCGGTTTTCGCCCGCATATTTCCGCATAAAACAATAGCCGAGACCGGCGGTGCGGGGATATATTGAAAGCCCGTATTCGCGACGCCGCGCCAGCAGGCCATGCGTACCGATTCACTCCGCAGATTGGAATCAACGTCCCCAGATGTCGACCGATTCAAACCAGGTTTCACCCTCCACCCAAACCGCGAAAGGCCTGACCCCCAGGGTGCTCGTCCTGGGCAGCGTGCTCGCCGTATTTATCGCGATCTGGACGCCCCATACCAATTACGTCATGCACGGCCCGAGGCTCACCCTGAGCCATCTCCCGGTCGCGGCGCTGGTTTCTTTCCTCATCGTGATCTTCTGCATGCAGATCCCCCTGCGCAGGTGGTGGCCCGAACGGGCGTTCACGGCGGGTGAACTGGCCGTGCTCTTCGTCTTCTGCCTGGTCTCGTCGACGATACCCGGCAAGGCCTTCGTGGACTACTTCGTCGGCATCCTGGCGTCGCCGTTCTACTACGCCACGCCGGAGAACCGTTGGGCGGACACCTTCTTCCCCCATCTGCCGGGCTGGCTGGTCGTCCGGGACGACCTCGGGGCCGCGACGGGGTTCTACGAAGGAGCTGGCCAGAGCGTCTTGCTGTGGGTCGACTGGATCGTTCCCCTTTTCTGGTGGATGTGCATGCTGGCGGCGCTGTTCCTGGTCATGGCCTGCATTGCGGTGGTTTTCCGCCGGCAGTGGGTCGAGCACGAGCGGCTGTCCTTCCCGGTGGTACAGATACCTTCAATGCTGATCGAGGGGACGACCCGGGGCGGCCTGGTGCCGGCGTTCATGACAAACCGGTACTTCCAGGTGGGTTTCGCGCTCACCTTCGCCCTGCTGGCCTGGAACAGCCTGGCCTACTTCGGATACGTACCGGCCATTCCCGTCGGCGCGCCCTTCCGAACGCAGATCCAGCTGGCGCAGTCCGTTCCAGAGACCCAGGTGCAGTTCAATATCTTCATGATGTGCTTCGCCTACTTCGCCGACCTCAAGGTGCTCTTCAGCATATGGTTCTTCCACCTCCTCGCGTTGCTGGAGATCAGCCTGCTCAACCAGCTGGGCGTATCGGCGTCCGGTATGGCGGGCGGGTCCCAGTTTATCGTAAAGACCCAGCACTTCGGCGGGTTCTGGGTATTCGTACTCTGGGGCCTTTGGATAGGGAGACATCACCTGAAGGCCGTGTGGCGCAAGGCCCTGGGCCGGGCGCCGGAACTCGACGATTCCAGGGAACTGCTGTCCTATCGCACGGCACTGCTGGGACTGGCAGGTGGGCTGTGCTACCTGCTGTTCTGGTTGAACCGCATGGGCATGTCGGTTGACGTGGCGGTACTCTTCCTCGCGATCACCCTGGCGCTGTACATAGGCGTCACACGCATCGTCGCCGAGACCGGGCTGGTCTTCCTCGACCTTCTGGTCAATTCGAACGAAATGACGGTGGGCGTCATCGGATCGACCAACCTCTCGCCCCCGAATCTCACGGCCCTGGGACTCACCCACGCCATCTCCCACAACCACCGGGGAATCGGTCTTTCTTCCCTGATACACGGCCTGAAGGTCTCCGAAGGGTTTACCCGGTCCAGGAAGGGCCTCTTCGCTGCGGTGGGCGCGGTGCTGGTTTTGACCTTTATCGTCACGAACGGTTACACGATCTACGCCGGGGCTTCCGGGACGGGCGCCCATGATTTCGCGCCGCTCCGGGCCGAAGGGTTCTACGACCAGCTGGCCACGTGGTTCAACAATCCCTATACCCTGTCCTACGAGGAGATCTATTTCCTTTTCCTGGGCGCCGGGATCACCACGGGTCTCGTGTTTATGCAGTACCGCTTCCCGGGATGGCCTCTCCATCCCATCGGATACGTCGTCGCCTTCGCGGACATCATCAACTTCGAGATCACGTCAATCTTCACGATCTGGCTGATCAAGGTGCTGCTGCTGCGTCTGGGGGGCTTCGAAATGTACCGTAGGATGCAGCCGGCCGTGATCGGCGTGCTGCTGGGCTACGCGGCGGGCGTGACCCTCTCCCTGGTCGTCGATGTCATCTGGTTCCCGGGCCAGGGACACAACGTGCACAACTGGTAGGTCTGCCGCGCGCCTGTCCACGGCGGACTAAAAGATCTCGGTGATGTGCGGCATGTCCGGGAAATAAACCGTATCGACGATGTAGGCGGCCAGGACCCCGACCACGTAACCGACGAGGATTCCCAGAAAAAGCGGTTGCACTTTCCGGTAGAGCCGGACGCCGCCGATGCGGAGCAGGATGACCTGCACGAGCCATGCGACGAAGAGGGTGAAGGTGAGCCCCCGTATGGGCCCCGAGGCGCCGATGGCGAACCCGATGGGATTGAGCGGCCACCAGTAAAAGAGATACCTGCCCAGGGCAAGCAGGCTGCTTACGGCCATGCCGACTGTGAGAAACAGGATTTCGAGAGTGGTGATCTGCGTGGCGTTCTTCATCCACTTCACCACCAGGTCGAAGAACAGGTTCCCCGTGTTCCTCAGGTTGATATGCAGGTTGTCCGCCCCCTCCGTGTAACCCGAGTAGACGACGTATCCCGTCGAGATCGCCGTCCCGCAGATAAATGCGAGCATCACGAGCAGGAACAGCCGTCCGCGGTTCTCCCCGAGATAGTTCCGCCAGAAGGCGACGTGCGATAGCCCCACCATGGTGAAGGTCCGCCAGTTCCGCGCGAAGACGTTGGTAAGTCCGAGACCGGTCAGCGTCGACCCCGACAGGTTGGCCGAGCCCACCATCCCCACCGTGAAGGCGTGGGCGTTGATCGGCAGATCGAGGTTGATCAGGCCCGCTTCGGCAAGGATGCGCGCGATCCCGAAATAGAACACCAGCAGGAGGAACAGGAAGAGCAGGGCGATCGGGATAGAGAATCCGATGGCGTGCAGCCAGGCGGTCATGAAGAGCACGCCCAGTACCAGGCCGATGACCGCCGTGCGGTAGGAGAACATTTCGTTCTCGTCGCGCAGGTCGCTTTCCCTGCCGAGGGACTTTCGAAGGACGTTCCGTATATGTTTCCGGGCCATCCAGACGCTGATCAGGGCGAACATGATCAGTCCGCCGCAGAACTGGATGGACACCAGGCCGCGGGGCACGATCGTTTCTGCAGGCGAAACCACGCCGAAACGGTTGAGCATCCCGGTTTCCAATATGCCCAGCACCTGGAAGAACCAGACGCTGAAGAGGATCTCGACGTTGACGAAAAAGGCGAAACACAGGACATAGGGCACGAGCCGAATGGCGATGGGCGGGTAGGCCGGGTCGATGACCACGTTGAATACCGGACCGGGAAGGGGGATGTGGGGCAGCACGCCCCAGAAGCCGATGATGTTCCAGGACATGACGGCCAGGCTGGCCGCGAAACCGACCTGGAACAGCCGGTTGCCGAAGAGGGCCGGCCACCTCCCGGACGGCCCGGATGCACCCTGATCGGTCTCGAGAAGGCGGAGCACCACCTCGCCCATGGGAAACTGTAGCCGTTCGTGTTCCACCCACTGCTTCCGGAAGATCACGACGAGGCAGGCGCCGATGAAGAGCAGCGCGCCCAGGGCCGACATCCACCAGAAGAGGGGGATGACCCAGTCCTGCCAGGGAATCGGCAGACCGGAAGGCCGTCCCGCGAAGAAATCCGATACCTGCCCCTTGTCATTGGGGATGACCGCCCATTCCGGCAGGTAGGCGAAGAAGTGCGCCTCCCACTGGTTCTCCGGGCTGGCGAAGTAGTGCGGCGCGGTGATGACGCTGATGAGATAGCGGACCATGCCCCAGTCGGGCACCATGGCCGCGATCAGCCCCATGGCGAAGATGACCAGGAGCTCCGGCCTCGTAAGCGCGGCGTCCCGGTTTATGGCGCGGATCAGTACGTTCGGAAGCAGGACCAGGAAGAGGTAGGGAATGACCAGACACAGCGGCATCTGGGGGAAGGTCAGATAGTTGTAGTTCAGCTGCGCCGAAGCGTGTTGGCCCCAGAAGGCGACGAAACAGGCGAAGGCCAAACCCAGGGCGGCGGTTTTGAGGGAAGTGGGTTTCGTGGTCAGCTTGGTCATACCTGGTCAAGCCCGCCCGTGCCGGAAGTCACTCCTTGATGGAGGCCGTGCCGCGCTTGAGCCAGAAGCCACCGTCTACGCGCAAGACTTCTCCGGTGATGTAGTCCGCGGCGTCGGAACAAAGAAAAGTGGCGGCCTTGCCCAGGTCCTCGATCGTGCCCATCCGGCCCCAGGGAAGCCGCTTGCCGCCCTCCTCGAGTTCCTGTTCCGTGGAATACTGCCGCTCGCCGGGCGTGTCGGTCCACCCGGGTTCGATCACGTTCACGCGGATTCGGTGCTCCAGCAGCTCGAGGGCGATAATGGCCGCCATGTGGTTCATGCCGGCCTTGGCCGAAGAGTAGGCGAGCGATGTGGGGAAGGGGAGGAAGGACATGACTGAACTGATGAAGAGGATGCTGCCCCCCTTCCCGCCGGCCGCCATCGTCCGGGCGCCGGCCTGGGCCACGTGGAAGGCGCCGAAGAGGCTGACATCGTAGGTTTTCCGAAGTTCATCCACGTCCATCTCGAGAAAGGGCTCCCGCGTGGAATAGTAGGCATTGGCCACGACGATATCAGGCCCGCCGAGATCCTTGGCGGTCCGGTCCACCATCTCGTCAACGGCGGACCGGTCCGACGCGTCCGCGCCGATGACAACCGCCCGCCGCCCCATGGCCCGGATTTCCTCCGCTACGGCCTCGCCGTCCTGCCGGTGGCGGAAGTAGTTGACGGCAACGTCCGCCCCGGCGCGGGCCATCTCCAGTGCGATGCCTTTGCCGATCCCGCGGGAGGAACCGCTGATCAGCGCTGTCTTGCCGGAAAGATCGATCATTTGTTCCTCTTTTCATGCACGGTCTGCGTTTTTGCTGGTCGCGCGTCCTGTACGCCCGATGGGTCATAGTCCCATGGCGGTCATGTTGCGGTAGCTGACGGCGATACTGTCGAAGGGATCGCCTGCGCAGGTATCCTGCTCGACCACGTACCACTGGGCCCCGGCGGTCTCGCAGGCGGCGACGATACCGGGCCAGTTCATGTTCCCCTCGCCGATCTCGGCCATCACCTGATCCCTGCCCGACACGCCCAGGTCCTTGAAGTGGATGACCGGGCACCGGTTGCTTACCCGTTCGATCCAGTGGATCGGATCGCCCCCGCCGTACTGGATCCAGTAGGTGTCGATCTCGAAACACAGGGCGGGGTCGCTGTCCTCCACCAGGATGGCCAGTCCCGTCCGTCCACCCACGCGCACGAGTTCCGTATGGTGATTGTGGTAGCTGAAGGACATGCCGGCTTTCTTCAGCCTGAGCGCCACGACCGACGCGTCCGCCGCGAACCGGGAGAACCCGTCCGGATCGTCCCAGTAGGACCGCGGCATGGAACCGACGGCGATATGCTCGCACCCCCAGAGGCGGTGTTCTTCGATGACTTTGTTCGGTTCATCCTGCAGCCGTTCGAAGGGCACGTGCGTGGCACAGACGTGCAGGCCGGCGTCCCGGATCATGTTGCCGAGTTCTGCGGGATCGACGGGACCGAGGGCCGAAAGTTGTATATGGTCATAGCCGATGGACTTGACTTTCTTCAGGGTGGCCGAAATGTCGGCCGGCGTCTGCACGAAGTCGCGCAACGTATAGAGCGTAACGGCGATTTTGCTTGCAGCCATCGAGTTCTCCTTCACGATGTCAGTTGTTCGAAAGCCGGCGAGTCGTCATCCCGTGCGCCGCCGACGGGCCTTAGCTGGCCGGCGCCGGAGACCGGCCAGGACCAGCCGTCCCGGTCCGGGTCGGCATAGCGTTCGAACCAGTCCTCCAATTCTCCGTGCAGCGACCGGCGCCTGCCGGCGTAACCGGCGTCGTCCGCGAGATTCGCCCGTTCGTCCGGATCGTTCGCCAGGTTGTACAGTTCGTTGGGTCCGTCGGGATACCGGTGCACGTACTTCCAGGATTCGGTGCGGATCATGCGCGTGCCACCGTATTCGTCGAATACCACGACGTGGTCCCGGCCGGCGTCGGACGCCTCGGTCGATGCCGCCTGTTCGTCCCGGTCGGCGTCGGACGATACGTCCCGGGCTGCCCCTCCGGGCTGGTCGGACCGAGCGGACCGCGCTGGCTGGTCGCCCCGGGCCACCCCGAACATCCAGGCGTCCACTGCGTTTCGCCCGGGCAGATTGCGGTCCCAGGGCACTGGCAGATCCAGGTAGGACAGGAGTGTGGGCATGAAATCGTAGGCGCTGATCATCGCCGGCTGCACGGCGCCTTCGGGCAGGCGTCCGGGCTGGCTGACGAGCGCAGGAACCAGGATGGAGTTCTCGTACATATTCAGCGGGCTGGTCCCGTTGCCCTTGCCCCAGAACCCGTGGTGTCCCAGGCTGAATCCGTTGTCGCTCAGGAAGACCACCAGGGTGTCTTCCCGGATGCCGTGATGATCGAGCCGGTCCAGCAACCGGCCGACGTCGAGGTCCATGGCCGTGACGGCCGCGAAGTAGCCCTTCAGGCTCTCCCGGTCACCCATGCATTCGCGGGTCAGGCCGCCCGCCCAGGGGTGGACAGGCTCCTGGGGGCAGGAGTCGAATGGGCAGTCATCGTAGGAATCGACAATATCCTGCGGATGTCCCGTCCACGGACTGTGCGGCGCGGTATAGTGGACACTCAGGTAGAACGGATCATCCTGGTTGGCGTGCCGGTCTATGAAGGCCAGCGCATCGTCGGTAATGACGTTCGTAACGTAACCCGGTTCGGTGACCGGGAGGCCGTTCCGGACCATAGGTGCATCATTGTAGGGACCGCCGCCGAACTGGTGGGTGAACCAGTGGGAAAACCCGTGCTGGGGCAGGGTGCTGTTGCCCAGGTGCCACTTGCCGCTGAGGCCGCATCGCCAGCCGTGGCCCGCGAGCACATCGGTATACGTCGTTTCTCCATCGAGATAGGAGGCCGCGCCCTCGCCCACATTGCCTCCCTTGATCCAGTCGTGCACGCCATGCTGGGAGGGGATCCGGCCGGTCAGCAGGGTCGCGCGGCTGGGGGAGCAGACAGGCGTGGCCACGAAGAAACGGTCGAAGCGCACCCCGGTCTCCGCGATCCGGTCGATGTGCGGCGTACGGATTTCCCCGTTGCCGTAACAGCCCGCCGCCCAGACGCCCTGGTCGTCGGTGAGGATGCAGAGCACGTTCGGTCGCGATGATGCCATGGATGGCCCTGTGATCGGCTGGTTATCCGGCATGAGATCGGAAAGTGCGGATTAAAGACGGTTGAATCGGGAAATTAGCGCGTCGCCGGTGGAATGTCACGGACATTATAGTCCACCCAATTCGCGTTTGCCATGCATCCGGCCCATCCCGTATATTGTCCCCCGCATAGCCGGCGGGGCGGAGGACGCGGGTAGATTGCGTCGGGTTGCCGGAAGACAACGGGAAATGAGCCCGCATGGCATGGATGCGGGCGCGGTATGGATGCGGGCGCGGGGCATTACCGTGATACGAACGGGCATCGTAGGCTACGGACTGGCGGGACGGCTTTTCCATGCCTACCTGGTTTCGCGGACCGAGGGGTTGAAACTCGCCGCTGTGGCCAGCCGGGACCCGGAACGCCGGGCGCAGGCGCATCGGGACGGGTCCGTGGATACCTACATGACCCTGACCGATCTCCTGGCGGACGACGGCATCCAGTTGATCATCCTGGCCACGCCTCACCATACCCACGCGTCCCTGGCCATCGAGGCCATGGAGGCCGGGAGACACCTGGTCGTCGACAAGGTCATGTGCATGTCGGCCGCCGAAGCCGGGGAAATGATCGCGGTCAGCCGGCGGCGCGGGGTCATGCTGAGCGTCTTCCACAACCGCCGCTGGGACTGGGGCTATCTGACCGTGCGCAAGGCGGTGGAGGATGGCCTGCTTGGTGAACCTTTTCTGGTCGAAAGGGCGGTGCACCGGTTCCGGGCATCCCGGGGCTGGCGAACGAGCCGGGCGGAAAGCGGCGGCCTGCTTTTCGACTGGGGCGCGCACCTGGTCGACCAGGGGCTGCAGCTGCTGGCCGGCCGTCCCGAGGCGATCCACTGCAAAGGCCACAAACGCCTGTGGGAAGGGGACATTGAAGATCATGTCACCTGCACGCTGTATTTCGAAACGGGTGCCGAGTACCGGATGGAAATCAGCAATCTTTCGCATATTTCCAAGCCCCACTGGTACGTGCTGGGTACCCGGGGATCCCTGGTAAAGACGGGGCTCGATCCCCAGGAGGACTGGATGAAGAAGGGCAGGATCGAGGACGCGGTGGAGGCACCCGAAGACCGTGTACGGGTGGCCACGGAGCGGGACGGAGCGGTTGAGGAGATGATCCTGGATCCGGTGAAAGGCAGTTGGGTGGACTACTACCGGAACATCGCGGCAGTACTGACGGAAGGCGCCGAACTGGCCGTCCAGCCTCGCGAGATGCTGGAGCTCATGAAGGTACTGGACGCTGCCACGGAATCCCTGGAAACCGGCCGCGTTGTTTCGATGAGTTGAGGATCGAAGGGTATATGCAACCCAGGCGAATGGTAATTCTCACCGAGGGCCAACTGGGCACGTTCTCCTCCAAGACGGCCGCGTCACTGGTCCGCTATAAGGCCGACGAGACCGTGGCGGTGCTCGACAGTGCGTACGCCGGCAAGCGGCTGGAAGACGTGCTCGAGGTGGGTACGGGCATCCCGATCGTGGCGACGCTTCAGGAAGCGATGGCCTTCGAACCGACCTCGCTGGTCATCGGCATCGCGACGCCGGGGGGCGTTCTGCCCAATGCCTGGAGGGAAGTCATCCACGAGGCTATCGAGCACGGGCTAGAGGTGGTGAACGGGCTGCATACTTTTCTCAACGAAGACGAGGCCTTCGCCCGGCATGCCGGGCAGAAAGGCGTGCGGCTGTGGGACGTACGGCAGCCGCCCGGAGACCTGGACGTGGGGCGGCACCAGGTCCACGGCCTCCCCAACCTGCGCGTACTGACCGTCGGCGCCGATTCCAGCATCGGCAAGAAGATCGCCGCGATCGAAATCGACCGCGCGGCCCGCGAGGCGGGCTGGGACGCCGAGTTCGTGGCCACCGGGCAGACCGGCATCATGATCGCGGGTTCGGGCATCGCGGTGGATACGGTGGCGGCGGACTACATATCGGGCGCGGCGGAGAGACTCGTGCTGGAACGCAAGCACCGTGAACTGCTGGTCATCGAAGGGCAGGGCACGATTCTGCATCCTTCCTATTCGGGCGTATCGCTCGGTCTGCTCCACGGGGTCGCGCCACAGGCCCTGGTACTGTGCCACCAGCCAGGGAGGGACGTGATGCGCAACCTCCCCGTGGCCGTGCCGTCCTACGCGGAGATGATCACAGCCCACGAGACCATTGCCCGGCCCCTGTTCCCCTGCCGGGTGGTGGCCGTATCACTTAACTGCATCGGCTTGTCCCAGGACGATGCCAGGCGGGAGGTGGACCAGGTCAGCAGGGAGACCGGGCTCCCGGCGACGGACTGCGTGAAATTCGGTTGCGGTCCCATTCTCGAGGCGCTGGCGCCGCTGAGGCCCGCGAAGGGGAATACCCCATGACCAGACCAGCGAGGGGAAGATGAACATCCGGATAATGTCCGCCGAAGAGGCCAAGTCGAGTATCCTGCGGAGGCGTCCGCTGAACGAGGCCATGCACGCACCGGAAATCGAAGCACGGAACAGGAAACTGTTCGGCGAGCCACTGACGGCGGAAAAGGCGGTAGCCCGCATCATCGACGACGTCAGAAACAGCGGGGATGATGCGATCAGGCGGTACGCCCGGCTGCTGGACGGAAGCGCTCCTGACGCCTTCGAGGTCCCCCGGTCCGAAATCGACGAGGCGGCCGAATCGCTGCCTTCCGATTTGCGCGATGCCCTGGAAACCGCGGCTGAGCGCATTCGGTCATTTCAAGCGCGCCAGCCGGCCGGGTCCTGGACGCACTGGGATGAAGAGGGCGGCACCGGCCAGATCGTCCGGCCGCTGGATCGGGTGGGCGTCTACGTGCCCGGCGGAGGCGCGGCCTATCCTTCCTCGCTGCTGATGGCCGTGATCCCCGCCCGGGTAGCGGGTGTACGGAATGTGGTCGTGGCCACGCCTCCCGGAAGAGACGGCGCGGTTCCGCCCGTCGTGCTGGCCGCGGCCTCCGTAGCGGGTGTGGACGCGGTCTACCGCATCGGCGGCGCCCAGGCGATCGCGGCGATGGCCCACGGCACCGCGACGGTTCCACGCGTCGACAAGATCGTGGGTCCGGGAAACGTGTACGTGACCGTGGCCAAGCGCCTGGTGTACGGGATCGTGGATATCGACCAGCTCGCCGGCCCCACCGAGACCCTGCTCATCGCCGACGAGACGGCCAGCCCGGACCTCGCGGCGGCCGACCTGCTGGCGCAGGCCGAGCACGATACGATGGCGAGCGCCCTATTGATCACGCCGTCGTCCACGCTGGCCCTGGCGGTGCAACAGGCCGTGGAGGAGCAACTGACCGAACTGGACCGAGCGGACACCATCCGTTCTTCCCTGGTGCAGCACGGAGGGATCGTGCTTGTATCGAGTCTGGAAGAGGCGGCCGAACTGGCCAATGCCTACGCGCCAGAGCACCTGTGCCTGCTGGTGGCGTATCCCTGGCCGCTGGTGGACGGGATTCAAAACGCCGGGGGGATCTTCGTGGGAGAACATTCCTCCGAGGCCCTGGGCGACTACGTTACCGGCCCCAGCCACATCATGCCCACCGGGGGCAGCGCCCGGTTCCACTCGCCCTTGAGCGTCCGGGACTTCCTGAAGATCACCAGCCTGTTCGCGGTCAACGAACGGGCCGAGAAACGATTGGGACCGTCCGCGATCCGGCTCGCGGATGCCGAAGGCCTGTCCGCCCACGCCATGGCCATTCGACGGCGGCTTTCGAAAGACCGGAACGAGGACTGATCCGAAAAGCTACCTGCCGACCTCCGCGAGTGCCGCCCGGGCCGCCTGGGCCAGGAACCCCATATCGCTTCCGAGGGTGATCCACTGGAAGCCCTCTTCTATCCGCTTCCGGTTGGCGTCCATCGAGATGAACGCGTATCCGCCGGGCACGCCGAGTTCCTTTCCCCGGTCCATGATCCCCTTGACGACTTTCTCCATCTCCGGGTGCGTCGGCTGGCCCACGTATCCATGGGAGGCCGCGAGGTCGTTCGGCCCGACCAGGAATGCATCGACGCCGGGCGTGGTGAGAATTTCGTCCAGGTTGTCCACGGCTTCGACGGTTTCGATCTGGACCATGATGAAGGTTTCTTCGTTGGCGGTGCGGAGGTATTCGGCCAGATCCAGTCCCGCGGTATTCAGGAACCGGGCGCCCATTCCGCGGATGCCCATGGGCGGATACTTGGCCGCGCGGACGGCGTACTCCGCCTGCTCCCGGTTGTTGACCCAGGGAATGATCAGGCCTTCCGCCCCGATGTCCAGCGCCTTCTTGATATGCACCATGTCGTTCCACGGCACGCGGACGAGCGGAGTGACGTCCCGGCCCCGGGTCGCCTGGATCATGGGATGAAGGATCTCGGCATTCAACGGACCGTGTTCTCCGTCGAACCAGATCCAGTCGAAGGCCAGGTTCGACGCCAGCTCCACGATGTCGTTACTGGGGGTGCCGACAGATATGCCGTAGGTCACTTCACCGTTGCGCAGCTTCTCTTTCAGCTTGTTTTTCATGGGTTCTCCCGCAGGGCATCTCGCGATTTAGAGGGTGGCCGACACAAAGATTACACGTAGCATTTCACGATTGATTCGCAATGTCTCGATAAGTATATTGAAACCCGTTGTTCATGGAAAACAGTAAATACCCGCGAGGCTTCCAATCCGTGCTTTCGGAGCAGGGCCTCCCCGTTTGAATGAGAGGTAAACATCATGGCAGGAATAACATCCAGCAGGCGATATTCGATGCCCGTTGCGTACGTTGCGTGCATCATACTTGCCGTTGCGGCGCTGGCGATCCACGGGCAGCAGATACCGTACGCGCCGACGTCCGAAAGCGAGATCCCCGAAGCCATTCTCGGCAAGGCCGGCGCACCCCGCGGCGGCGACCTGGCTTATTTCGATGAAGACCAGGCGACCAGGGGTTATCTCGCGGAACCGGAAGGGCCGGGTCCCCGGGGCGCCGTCATACTGATCCACGAATGGAACGGCCTCGTGGACCGCGTCAGGCAGGTGGCCGACGCGCTGGCCGCGGAGGGCTACGTCGCCCTGGCGGCCGACCTGTATTCGGGCCGAACGGGAAGCAACCGCGACGAGAACATGGCGCTCGTGCGGGAAACGCTGGACGACATGGACAAGATCATCCGCAACCTGGACGCGGCGGCGGCCTACCTGAGATCGCGGCCGGACGTGAACGGCAAGATCGGTGCCATGGGCTGGTGCTACGGCGGCGGAGTCGCCCTGAGCTACGCCCTGGGCGGCGAGAACCATGACGCCACCGCCATCTTCTACGGACGCCTGCTCGACGATCCCGAAAGACTCAGCGCCATTCACCACGAGATATACGGGACCTTCGCCGGACTCGACCGCGGTCCCTCGCCCGAACAGGTGGAGAGCTTCGTCGCCGCGCTTCGCCAGGCCGGCGTGGAGAACGACGTGCACATCTACGACGACGTCAACCACGGGTTCTGGCTGTACGTGGAGCGCGATCCGAAGAACGAAGAACCCGCGCTGGACGCCTGGGAGCGGCTGAAGGCCTATCTCAAGCGCACCATTGGTAGCGATTGATGGATGCATTCGAACAGGCCCTCGCCGAAATCGACACCTTCGGCTTCACGCTGTTGCCCGACGTGCTGACGGCGTCCCAGGTACACACGTTTCGCGAGGCGTTGCTCCGCGTCGCCGCGGCACACGGCGAGGCCGGTTACGAGAACCGCGGAGGCACGTCGCTGCTGGTGCGGAACCTGCCCACCCTGAATCCGGTGTTCCTCCAGGTCATCGATCATCCTGTCATCCTGCCCGTCCTGGAACGGGTGCTGGACAAGACCCTCGTGCTGGGCAGCCTGAGCTCCCGCATCGTGCGGCCGGGGGACGGTTACCAGGATTTCCACAGCGACATCCCTCAGCACATGCTGAACCCGGTTTCTCCCGTGATGATGAACACCATCTGGATGCTGGACGATTTCGATGCGGAGATCGGCGGTACGCGGATCGTTCCCGGTTCGCACAAAAGCGGGTGGGCCGGTCCGCCGGAGGGCATGGAGGTGCCGCACGTCTACCAGCCCGAGGCTTCCGCGGGCAGCGTGCTGATCTTCAACGGACAGTGCTGGCACGGCGGCGGAGCGAATACCACCGACCGCAACCGGCACGCCCTGTTCGGGCATTACCGCAAGTCCATGCTCCTCTTCCAACTCGATCCCCACGACGGTTTCCGGGACGAGTGGTTCGAAGGGCTGTCACCCCGGCAGAAGCAGCTAATGCGCATGCAGAAGGGCGTCGGCGCACGTCATGCGGCAGACGACCATCTTCTGTAGATGATCACTGGCGCATCTGATCTGGCCTCCAATCCCTGCGCCGTCCTCTCACGATTGCACTCTTGTAGATACTTTGTAGACACTTGGAGAAAAAATGACGACATCATCAGGATCCGATCACCTGGAAGAGGGTTCGAAGGAGACGCTCGATTTCTCGAAACTCAGGCAGATCGCGGGCATCGAGGAGGACGTGCTGCCGGTAGTCGTGCAGGATTCGACCACGAAGGAAGTGTTGATCCTGGCCTACATCAATCGCCTGGCCCTGGACGAATCCCTGAAGACCGGGATCGCCACGTTCTGGAGTACTTCGCGGAACGAGCTGTGGGTCAAGGGCGCCACGTCTGGAAACGCGCTGGGAATCGATGAAGTCCGCATTAACTGCGAGCAGAATTCCGTGGTCTATCTCGTGACCCCCCAGGGCGGCGGAGCCTGTCACACGAAGGACAGCGATGGCCAGTACCGGATCGGTTGCTACTATCGGCGGATCAATGACGCCGGCGACCTGGAGTTCGTCTGACGGAATCGGTGGATCTGATACATTGCCCGGTGGTTGGAACGGTCGTATATTAACGCAAGGATTTGTTCGATTGTCCGGTCTGTTCGTCAGACGATTCTAGCTTTGGTGCTCATCCGAGTCTGGCTAGTTGCTAACGAATGGGAAGGCAAAGGCGATGCATGATAATCAGGGTGTTGACAACATGGATGTCGATAATGGATCCCTGGGCCCGCGCATTGCGGGCTTGCTGGAATCCCGACAGGAAGTACTCGAGGCCTACCTGTTCGGTTCTCACGCGCGGGGCGGGGCGCAACTTCACAGCGATATCGACGTAGCCGTCTACATTGACGAGGCACACGAAGACCGGAGCGGCTTCGGCCTGCGGGCAGAACTCTCGACCGTGCTCATAGAAGGCCTTCGGGACAACGGCGTCGATCTCCTGATCCTCAACCACGCGCCTCCGGTGCTGTACTATCACGTGCTTCGCGACGGATTACGCGTTCTTTCGCGAGACCTGGCCGCGACGACGACGCGCGAGGGACAGGCGGTCTCCCGGTATTGCGACTTCGTTCCCCAGCTTGCGAAAATGGAAGCGGCGCGGTCTTCTGCCGCCCGGAGTGGATCGTGACCGGAGGGCGCCTTGATTTGGTCGTCGTGCGTCGGCACCTGGCCGAGCTGAGACGCGCAGTGGCCAATCTGCAACAACATTCGGATGTGTCTGCCACACGGTTGCGCGCGGATTCCGACCTACGCTGGATGGTCGAAAGAGGCCTTCAACTGTGTACGCAGAACGCGATCGACGTGGCGACTCATCTATCGTCGTCAGCCGGTCTTGACGCGCCGGACTATGCCACGGCTATTGACCGGTTGGCGGAGTTGGGCGTCCTGCCTGCCGGTTTTACGTCGGTTTTTCGCAATGTGGCGGGATTCCGCAACGTGCTCGTGCATGGTTATCTGGATGTTGATCTCGACGTGATAGAGCAGATTCTGGGCACGCGTCTGAGCGAATTCGAAACTTTCGCGCATCACATCGAGGTATGGCTCGAGGGCAGGACCGCTAAGTAAATATGAAGCGTTCCCCGCCTACCTTCCAAAAGCCGCCATGTAAAGCCTGGTGCGTTCGTTCAGGACGCCGTAGAAGGCCCGGGTCTCCGGGTCGTCGCTGTCCCGCCAGAGGGCGGCGGGAATCCCCGAATCATTGGCCAGCGGATCCCGGTCCCGGTGGCCGTAGTAGATCTGGGCGGTCTTCCGCACGGCCCGCGTGGGACGCGTGGTGGCCGTATGGAGCACCGATACGTTGAACAACGCGCAGGTGCCCGCGGGTCCATGGAGGTCGTAGACGCCCCGCTCCAGCTGCGCGCTGCTCTCCTTCAGAACAGGCTGATCGATCCCTTCGGGCGAGATGGAGAAGCAGTGGGTATCTTCATCCACGTCGGTGAAATAGACCATGAGCTGGATGTAGTCCATGCGGAGGGGATGGTCGAGCCAGTGGGCCTTGTCGCGGTGCCAGCGCTGGTGGAATTCGCCCTTGTACGGTCCCATAGATCGCAGCCCGATTTCTCCGAAACAGAGCGGACCGCCCATCAGTTCCTCGATGGTGCCGTAGACAGCGGGATGGCGGATCAGTCCGTCGAAGGCCGGCGTGGTGACGAGGGCGTCGTAGTTGGCCTCCTGGTGGTGGCCGTAGGGATGCCAGAAATAGGGGTATTTGCGGCGGTCCTCGTCGAAGAAATTCAGAAAACGATCCACCTCCTCGTCGCCCAGGACCTTCCCGAGGTTTATGAATCCGTTCTGACGAAAAAACGCCAGGTCGGCCTGTTCCATGATCTCCCCTGTTCGGATCGCTCAGACCGACCGCGTGATGCCTCCGTCGACGCGCAGGTTCTGGCCGGTGATATAGCCGGATCCGGGCGACAGCAGGAAAGCGGCCGTTTCCGCGATCTCTTCCACGGTGCCGTAGCGTCCCATGGGTATGCGCGACCTGAAGGCCTCCGATTCCGGGAGGCTGTTGATGAACCCCGGCAGGATGTTGTTCATCCGGATGTTGTCCCCGGCGTGGTTGTCGGCGTAGATCTTCGTATAACTCGCCAGGGCTGCCCGGAAAGCAGTCGATACGGGAAAGTAATGCTCCGGTTCGAAAGCGGCGTAGGTCGAGATGTTCACGATGGATCCACCGCCCTGTTCAACCATGATCGGCGTGACGAGGCGCGCCATGCGGACCACGTTGAGAAACACGATGTCCAGTCCCTCGTGCCAGTCTTCGTCCGGTATGTCCAGGAGACTGCCCTTGGGCGGATGCCCGGTGCTGTTGACGACGCCGTCGATGCGGCCGTGGGCGTCCATGGTCTGGTCCACCAGTTTCTTCAGGTCGGCCTGGTCCGTGACGGATCCCGTCACGCCGATGCCGCCCAGTTCGCCGGCGAGCGATTCCGCCGCACCGGAGGGGGAAAGCAGCGAGACAGCCCACCCCTGGCCGGCCAGGTTCCTCGCGATGGCCGCTCCCATGCCGCGTCCCGCTCCCGTAATGACCGCTGCGCGTTGCGTACTCATGCCACTCCCTTCGTCGAATCGATTCCCTGTCCGCTGTCGGATCCCTGTCCGTAAATGTTCTCCTGTTTCGTGGATACATTGCCGGAGTCACAAGTTACCAACTGCCACCGCCCCGGCCAAGGCATAGCCGAACGCCCCGGCCAAGGCATAGCCGAACGCCCCGGCCAAGGCGTTATATAAACAAATGCGTTGCCGTAATCAATGACAGAATATAGCGTTAGATCATGAAGATAACCGCCCTGAAGACCCACGCTGTCCACGTGAACCACCGGGGAGACTGGACGTTCCTGGCGGTGCACACCGACGAAGGGATCACCGGTTACGGCGAGGTAAATCCCGGCGGGGCAAGGTCCGGTAGCGTGGAGTTCCTGCAACAGGCCGAACCTGTGCTGGCCGGACGCGATCCCGGCGCCATCGAACGCATCCTGGCCGAACTCCTCCCTTCGCCTGTCGACCGGCCGAAAGTGATGGCGTTGAGCGCCCTCGACCAGGCCCTGTGGGACATCAAGGGCAAGGTCCTGGGCGTACCTGTGGCCGACCTCATCGGAGGACGCTGCCGCGATGAAATCCTCCTGTACGCCAACTTCAACCGGGCCACCACCGACCGGACACCCGCGGGATTCGCCCGGAACGCAGCCGCCGCGGTCGCGGACGGATTCGACGCCGTGAAGCTCGCACCCTTCGACGGGATGCCTGCCGGTATCGATCGGGCTTCGGACGCCCGGGAGGGCATCGCCTGCATGGAAGCGGTGCGCGCCGCCATCGGTCCGGACGTGTCCCTGCTCATCGACTGCCACAGCCACTTCACCGCCCGGGGCGGGTGCGAGGTCTTCGACGCGCTGAAGGACCTGGACCTGTACTGGTACGAGGAACCCGTGCCCGATGAAGACCACGAAGGCTACCGGACCATTAGGGACCACATCGACGTTCCGCTGGCCGGAGGCGAGAGCCTGATGTACAGGGAAGGGTTCTGGCCCATCCTGGACCAGGAAATGATGGACGTGATCATGCCGGACGTAACGATCGTAGGTGGGCTATCGGAACTGAAGAAGGTCGCCGCCATGGCGGAGGGCCGGGGGATTCCCACCGCGCCGCACGGACCCTTCGGACCGCTGACCATCGCGGCGGGCGTGCAGGCCATGGCCGCCCATCCCGGGTTTCAGATCCTGGAATACGCCTGGGGAGAGGTACCGTGGAGACACGAACTCATCGAACCGGCGGAAATGATCGAAGGCGGACGGATCCGTATATCCGACCGGGCAGGGCTAGGCGTGGCGCTGAACATGGATGCGATTGAAAAACACAGGGCGGACCGATAGGCGAACGGAACGGCGGACCGATAGACGGTCCCGTGGCATGCCCCGGGACGCTGGCCTGTCAGCCCCGGGACTCCAGCCCGTCTACTTCTTCGCGAGCGCGGCCTTGATCGCGGCTTCGAATGCGTCTTTCGTCTGGTTGTTGACGAACCGCTTCGTGACAGTGCCTTCACGATCGATCACGAAGGTGTGGGGTATGGTCAGCACGTTGCCGTAGGCCTGGTAGGTCTTCCGGTCCGCTTCCACGATGGGATAGGATACGTTCAGCTTTTCGACGAAAGGTTTCGTAATGGGAAGCCCCTCTTCGTCGAGGGAAAGTCCGAGCACCTCCAACCCCTGGTCCCGGTAGGTCTCGTAGAGTTCGCTCAGCATCGGCATCTCCACGAGACAGGGCGGGCACCAGGTGGCCCAGAAGTTCACCACGACCACCTTCCCCTTCAACGCGGATAGACTGGCCTCACCGCCGCCCAGGACCGGCAGGTTGAAATCGGGCGCGGCGCTGCCTTCCTTCAGCATGAGACGGGCCTCGATGGCCTTCAACTCGGCCACGACGGCCGCCCGTACGCGGGGAACCATGTTAGGGGTGACCTGGATTCCCAGTTCACTGTAAACGGCCATGGCCGTTTCCGGACCGAAGTTCGGCTTGCCGGCCTTGGATTCGGAGACCTGCTTCATGATGTAGGCGACGATCTTCTTCTCGTCGTCGGTCAGGGGCTCCTGGCCCTGGTCCGCGGTCTGCGCCTGTACGTTGGAAAATACGAAGGCCGCGGCAAACATTGTGCATAAAAACATTGAGAACATTCTCTTCACGCTTTCCTCCCATTCAGTCGATCGTTTTCTATACCGACCGTACCTGATATCTTGAACCCTCGAATATCATAAGACAGGTACCCGGGACGCGAACCCGTCCCGATCCGACCCCGGCGCCCGACCCAGCCTTGGGAACTCAGGTCTTGCTGCCTGCCTTCTCGGCCCCGGTCGCTTTCTTGAGCAGTTCATTGAAATTCATCTCGAAATTCGCCAGGTCGCTGCGGTCCACGATCGTGGCGGCCGCCACCCCCACGGCGATGGCCACGGCTTCCCGGATCTCAGCGCCGTCGGCGCCGTACTTCATGGCCTTCTTGAGATGGCCTTCCAGGCAGTTCTGGCATCCGGCGCTCAGCGACGCGGCGATGGCGATCAGTTCCTTGGTCTTGTTGTCGAGTGCCGTGCCCTCCCGGTAGGTCTCCCGGTAGAAATCGAAGTAGATTTCCTTCATGCGTTCTTCCAGCAACTCGTATGACCTTAGAACCTTGCCCACGTATGTATCCTCCGGAACCCGACGCCGATGCGATGGCGTCATATTGCTGTCATTGTGTTTTAATCGATCCGGCTGCGATCCGGCGGCCATCCGGTCCATCCGAATCCATTGGAGTATTCAAAAACCGCGCCGAAAGTATTCAAACTTAAACCCGGACGCCGTTACAGACATACTAAGCCGTTCCTTCCTCCCACGCAATCTGATTCCGCGCCGTATCGAGCCGCAGCCGCCTGCCCGTTACGTACCATTCAAGATACCTCCGGATGGAAATACCGGAACACCTTCCGCGCCGCGTCCTTGCCCACGCCCTGGACCGTCCTGAGTTCCTCCTCGGTGCATTTCCGGATGTTCTCCACGGAACCGAGGGCCAGGATCAACTGCTGTTTCCGTTTCGGCCCCACCCCCGGTATGTTGTCCAGTTCCGAACGGATCATGCGCCTTCCCCGTTGCTGCCGGTGAAAGGTCACGGCGAAACGGTGGGCTTCGTCCCGGGCCTGCATGAGCATCTTCAGGGCCGGGGAGGACCGGGGGACGAGGATCGGTTCGGACTGGCCCGGACGGAAGACTTCCTCCAGGCGCTTCGCCAGGCCGATGACCGGCAGGTCGACCAGGCCCAGTTCGTTCAGGACCTGCCGTACGCTGGAAAGCTGTCCCTTGCCGCCGTCGATGAGTATGAGGTCCGGCAGGGGCTTGTTCTCGTCGATCAGCCGCCGGTACCGCCGGCCGACCACCTCCTGCATCATGGCGAAGTCATTGGGGCCGATCACGTCCCTGACCTTGAATTTCCGGTAGTCCGACTTGCGGGGCCGGCCGTCCACGAAGCAGACCATGGAGGCCACCGGGTCCGAACCCTGGATATTGGAGATGTCGAAGGTCTCCACGCGCCGTGGGGGCGTCTCGAGTCCGAGGATTTCCTGCAGGGATCCCACCGAGGCCGGCATGCTGCGGCGAACCCGGGCTTCGGCCCGTTTCAAGGCGTGGGTGTTCAGCTGCAGTTCGGCGTTCTGCACGGCAAGCCGGACCATGGCGGCCTTGTCGCCCCGGCGGGGCACGGCGATTTCGACTTTGGATCCACGCTGCCGGGCCATCCATTCCCGGAAGGTCTCCAAGCCGTCCGGTTCGCCGCTCAGGAGGATCTCGTCGGGCCAGAGCTGCGCGGCGAGGTAGTACTGGGTCAGGAAGGCGCCCAGTGTCTCCGGTTCCGTGGACTCCTCCGGCGCGGTCAGGAAGAAGTGCTCCTTGCCCAGCAGTTTGCCCTCCCTGACCTGCAGGACCGCTCCGCACACGTCGGTCCCGTTCCTGGCGAGTCCGATGATGTCCCGGTCCAATTCCCTGCTTGAAAAAGCCCGTTGGCGGATCGTCGTCTTCTCGATGGCGACGATCTGGTCGCGAATGCGTCCCGCCAGTTCGAACTGCAACTGCTCTGATGCCTGCGCCATCCGTACCTTTAACTGTTTCAGCAGGTCCTTCGTCCTGCCCGTGAGAAACTGGCAAACCTGCTCGATGATCTCGCCGTATCCTTCCTCGCCGATGTGTCCCTTGCACGGACCGGGACAGCGGTCGATGTAGTAATCGAGGCAGGGCCGGTCCATGGACGGCCACGCCTTCGCGCTGGGACAGGTGCGAAGCGGGAAGACCTTCCGGACCAGGTCGATCGTCCTTCGCATGGCCTTCACGTTGGTGTAGGGGCCGAAGTACCGGGCCCCGTCCTGCCGGACATTGCGCGTTACCACGACCCGCGGAAAGGCCTCGTTGGTCACCATGATGAAGGGAAAGGACTTGTCGTCGCGCAGCATCACGTTGTATTTCGGCTTGTGCTCCTTGATGAGATGGTCTTCCAGGAGCAGCGCGTCGACCTCCGACTCGGTGGCCACGTAGTCGAAGTCACGGATCCGGCTGGCCAGGGCGACGGCCTTGGGCGCCGTGAGACGGGTCTTCTGGAAATAAGAGCGGATCCGCTGCCGCAGCGCACGGGTCTTGCCCACGTAGATGATGCGCGACCGGGCGTCTTTCATCAGGTACACGCCCGGTTTGCCGGGGAGCGACTTGAGCTTCTTTTCGATTTCCGTCGGTTCGACAGCCATGTTAAGGGTCGTCCGTTACGTGGATTCGAGAGGTCTGGCGCCGGGATTCAATTTAACCTTGACTTCCGGCGGCTCGCCAGCTAATTTGATGCTGATTTCTACAGGACCTTGCGAGCCGAAGACCGGCTGCAAAACAACCGGCCGCAACACAACGGACCGTATCACGACAGGCCGCTTCGGTCGGAACGCCGGGCGGTGCATTGACGATTCAGCGTATTTAAGGGAGTAAAAGTTGCCTACCCTCGTTTCATCCAAAAAGCGTTTGCGCCAGGAAAGCGTTCGTCAGCGGCGCAACGCCACGGTCAAGTCCGCCCTCCGAACCGCCATCAAGCGCCTGCGCGCTAACACGGACGCCAAAGCGGCGCCCGGGCTGCTCGGACAGGCCTATTCCAAGCTGGACAAAGCCGTCAAGCGCGGCGTGATGCACCGGCGGACCGCCGCCCGCATCAAGTCCAGGCTGACGAAACAGGCCAACTGAACCTGTAGTCTGTTTTTCGGGTACCTGCCAGACCTGACCGAACGCACGTCCAACTGACCAACTTCCCGCTATTCCGCTTGCCCGGCCTCCATGGCCACCTGCCGGTCTTCCGCTGATTCCGCGTATGTCAATGCGGCCTGCACCAGGCCTCTGAACAAGGGGTGGGGTCTGTAGGGACGGCTGGTCAACTCGGGGTGGAACTGGGTTCCTACGAAGAAGGGGTGCGTGGGGATTTCCAGGATCTGCATGATCTCCTCGTCGGGCGTCATGCCCGAGAACACCATGCCCTTGTGCTCGATAAGTTCCCGGTACTGGTTGTTGAACTCGTACCGGTGGCGGAACCGTTCGACGGCCGCTTCCGATCCGTAGCAGCGGTGGGCTTCCGTGCCGGCCTTCACTTTCACTTCGTGTCCTCCGAGCCGCATCGTTGCCCCCATGCCGGTCAGTTTCCGCTGGTCGGGCAACAGGTAGATGACCGGCGTTTCCGTCTCCGCGTCGAATTCCGCGTGGGCGGCTTCCAGCATGCCGCACGCGTTGCGCGCGAACTCCACCACGGCCAGCTGGAAGCCGTAGCACAGGCCCAGGAACGGCAACCCGTTCTCCCTGGCGTACTGAATGAACCGTATCTTGCCCTCGGCGCCCCGCTCTCCGAAGCCGCCGGGCACGATGATCCCTGAAATCCCGTCCAGCATGCCCTCGTCCAGCGCCTGATCACTCGAGAAATCGGTCGTGTCTATCCACTCGGTGGCGATCTCAGCGCCCACGGCGACCTTGCTGTGGTCCAGGGCGTTCAGGATGCTCACGTAGGAATCGTGCAGGGCCGTGTACTTTCCGGTGATGGCGATCCGTATTTCAGGATGGCTTCCCGAAAGGTACTTCAGGTAAATGTCAAACATCTCGGGACGCTGGTCGGTACGCTGCGGGAGGTTGACGTTGAGCTTGTCGGCGACGATCTGCACCGTCTCCTGGCGGTCGAGCAGGGCCGGCACCCGGTAGATGGAATCCGTGTCCGGACTGCTGACCACGCGGTCCTCGGCGATGTTGCAGAAGAGGCTGATCTTCTGGCGGACGCTCTTGTTCAGGGGTATGGCCGAGCGGCACACCACGATATCGGGCTGGATGCCCAGCTGCAGCAGCGCCTTGACGCTGTGTTGCGTGGGCTTGGTCTTCAGTTCCCCGGCGGACGCGTTGTAGGGCACCTGCGTGACGTGGACCGACATGACGTTGTCCCGTCCCTCGTCGTAAAGCATCTCGCGGGCGGCCTCGATGAAATGGATGTTCTCGATATCCCCGACGGTGCCGCCGATCTCGACGACCAGGATGTCGTAGGGTCCCTCGTGGGCCTTGGTCCGGATCAGGTTCTTGATCTCACCCGTCACGTGGGGCACGACCTGCACGTCACGGCCGAGGTACTCGCCCCGCCGTTCCTTGTCGAGGATGATCCGGTACACCCGGCCCGATGTGATGTAGTTGTTCCGGTTCAGGTTATCGTCGAGGAAGCGTTCGTAGGTGCCCAGGTCCATGTCGCATTCAGTGCCGTCCTCGAGCACGAACACTTCCCCGTGGCGATAGGGGTTGATGGTGCCGGCGTCCTGGTTCAGGTAGCCGTCGATCTTGATCTGGGAGACCGTGAATCCGTAATGCTTGAGCAGGTGTCCGAGGGAGGCGCTGAAGACGCCCTTGCCCACGCCGGACATGACGCCGCCGGTGACGAAGATGTACTTGGTCCGGCCGATGCGGTAGTCGGTGGGGAAGAATTCGATGGCCTCGGACTCTACGGTCCTGGCGCTGTGGGCGTCCAGGTCGACTTCATCAAAAAACACATCGTCGCTATAGTCCGGGGCACCGGCCAAAGACTCGCTCCTTGTTCAGGATTTTGGGATTTGAATAAGGCCGCACCTAAGATAGGGCGGGAAAGGCGAAATCGCAATATAATTATATCAGAAATCCTCTATCAGTACTCCCCGATCCATTTGCTCCTCAGCTCGTCCAGCGTACCCTTCTGACTCATCTGGTACAGCCACAGGTTCAGGAAGTTGATGAAGGGCTGGTCGCCGCGGACGGTCATGTAGCCCAGGTCCTCACGGGTCAACGGCTTGTCCGGGTCGAGGGCGTAAAGCAGGGGATTCTGTCTCGCGTAGATCACCGCTTCCACGTTGTCCGTGAACATCACGTCCACGTCCCCCTCCGCCACGGCCGGCTGGACGTCCAGGTTGTTTTCGAACATGACGATCGTGGCCTGCCGGATGTTGGCCCGCACGAAGGCTTCGTTGGTACCGCCGTGGTTTACTCCGATCCGTACCCAGGGCCGGTCCATGTCCTGCAGGCCCCTGAAACGGTTGCGGTCGGACTTTCTGATGAGCGCCGATTTACCGATGGTGACATAGGGGTCGGTAAGTGCCAGGACTTTCTGACGTGTCAGCGTCCGCGTAATCCCGCCCATGGCCAGGTCGAACCGGTCGTTCAGGGTATCTTCGGACAGGTTGCTCCAGGTCGTGGGGACGAATCGTACGCTGACGCCGAGGGCTTCACCCAGCAGATGCGCCGCTTCGATGTCCATGCCCTCGTAGGTTGCGGTCTCCGGATTCAGATAGGTGAAAGGCTTGTAGTCGCCGGTGGTCCCGATTCGGATCTCGCCCCGTTCCTGGATCCGGTCCAGCAGGGAGGTCTGGGCATGGGTGTGCACAGTAACGGCACACAGGCAGGCAAGCAGAAGAAGCGATGGGATGGCGCGCACAGGGTAAGTACTCATTGATCACTCCGGTAGAGTATGATTCGCTGCGTGAACTTCGATCGATCTGCGGATCGGGCTGTCGGTGAGTTTATAGTGCTTCCGGTCCGGCGTGTCAATGCATCTTGACAGGCCAGTGCCGGGTTTCTACCTTGAAACGGCACCCGGACCATTCGTAATACACGTGGCATTCCCGTCTGTCCACCCGCTGGATTTCTTGCCCCTTCAGGCCATGTCACCAGCCTCCTCCAGTACAATACGGACATCGGCGACCGCGCTGTTCATCATACTGATCATTTCGCCCTTTTTCTTCGACCGGTGGCTGTCCCGAGACGTAGACGTACGTGAGACAGACGTACGCCAGGCAGACGGGCGCGAGACAGACACGGCAATCGCGGGCCGGTATGGATTCCTGTTGACCGATGTGACGGCGGCGGCCGGCATTGCCTTCGTCCACGCAAAACCGCAGCTCGATCCGCAGCTCGACCCGATCATGCCCCATATCTCGGCCCTCGGGGCATCCGTCTCGGTCGTGGATTTCGACAACGACGGGTGGCAGGACCTTTACGTGACCAGCAGTCGGAAGGGCACGCCGAACGCCCTGTACCGGAACCTGGGCGACGGAAGTTTTTCGGAGGTTGCCGGGGAGGCCGGCCTGGCCGATGTGAACGGGGACGGCGGCGTGTCCATGGGCTCGGCGTGGGGGGATTACGATAACGACGGATTCGAGGATGTCTTCATCTACATGTGGGGGCGCCAGCGCCTGTACCGGAACCTGGGCGACGGAAGCTTTGAGGACGCGACCTCCGAGGCGGGGTTCGACCGGTGGATGAACGCCAACAGCGCCGTGTGGACGGACGTCGACCGGGACGGCCTGATCGATCTCTACGTGGGCGGGTATTTCTCGGAAATCCATGACCTGTGGCAGGTTACGACGACGCGCATCATGCAGGAGAGTTTCGAATACGCGAACAACGGCGGCCACAACTATCTCTTCATGAACCGGGGTAACGGCCGTTTCGAGGACGTGACGGAATCGTACGGGGCGGACTGCACGCGGTGGACCATGTCCGTCGGCGCGGCGGACCTGAACGGCGACGGCTGGCCCGATCTGTACCTGGCCAACGATTACGGTCCCGAGGTGCTCCTCCTTAATGTCGAGGGGAAGCGTTTCGAGCAGGCCACCGGGACCTCGCTGGAAGAGACGTCCAAGAGCGGTATGAACGTGGCCTTCGGCGACCTGTACAACGACGGACGCGCGGACGTGTACGTGACGAATATCTCGAAGCGGGGCTACCTGTTCCAGGGGAACAATCTCCGCCGCAACCTGATCGCGGAAAACGGCCGGATGATCAACATCGCCGAGGGCGAGATCGCCGACGCGGGCTGGGCCTGGGGCGCGCAGTTCGGGGACCTGAACAACGACGGTTTCGTGGACCTGTTCGTCACCAACGGCTTTGTCTCGGCCGATCCGGAGGAGGACTACTGGTACGAGATGTCGCGGGTCGCCATGGGTAACAACAACATCTTCCAGGACGTGCGGAACTGGGCGCCTATGGGCGATCAAAGCCTGTCGGGATACGAGCGGTCCAGGCTGTACCTGAACGACGGCACCGGGCGTTTCTACGACGTGGCGGAATCCGTCGGCGTGACCGACCGGTACGACGGCAGGGGAGTCGCCCTCGCAGACCTCTTCAACCGGGGCGTGCTCGACGTGGTGGTGGCCAACCAGGACGGTCCCCTGGTACTGTACAGGAACGAGGTCGACGGTGAGAACGCTTGGATTGCCTTCGAGCTGAAGGGCAGAAGCAGCAACGCGAGCGCCATCGGCGCGGAGGTCCGGGTTTTCCGGGACGGCCGGCAACAGCTCCAGGTCGTGACGGCAAGCGCGAGTTTCGCAGCCCAGAGCCAGCGGAGACGGCATTTCGGCCTGGGGGTCGCCACCGAGGTCGAACGGGTCGAGGTACGCTGGCCGGGCGGGACAGTACAGACGCTGGAACGTCCCGATATCAACCGGCTGCACACCGTAACTGAACCGGAGGGATGATGGGCGCAACAAAGGCCGCAGCGGCCGGTTCGACAGGAAGCGCCGGGACGCCCGGTCCGCCGCCGGGACCGCCGAATGGAGCGGGATGGCAGATCGATCCGCGGTACCTGTCCTCCGGCCTGATCACCATGATCCTGGTCTTCGGCCAGCTTTACGTGGGATTCCTCCACGACCTGTCGCAACTGTTCACGGCGATCGCCGTGGCACTGGCGGCGGAGCTGGCCCTGGGTCGCCTGCTGACGGGCCGGTGGCTCAACCCCGCCAGCGCGTACATCACCGGGATCAGCTGCGGGATCCTGCTGAGGTCGCTTGCCCTGTGGCCCTACGCCATCGCCAGCCTGCTTTCCATCCTGTCGAAATACGTCCTCCGCTTCAGGGGCCGGCACCTGTGGAATCCATCCAACCTGGGCATCTGCGTGGTGCTCTTCGCGGCGCCCGGGACCGTGGCCGCCTTGAGCGAGCAGTGGGGCAACGACCTCTGGGCCATGGCCGTGATCTGGGTGCTGGGTTCGGTCATCCTCTGGCGGGCGAAGCGTTTTCACGTTACCTTCACCTACGCCGTGTCCTTCGTCGCGCTCGCCTACGTGCGGTCCTTAATGACCGGAACCCCGTTTCTGTCCGAAGTCGCGCCCATCACCGGCCCCATGTACCAGCTCATGGCCTTCTTCATGGTCACGGACCCCGCTACGTCCGTCTCCTCGCGCAACGGCCGCATCGGGGTGGCTTTTCTCGTGGCGCTGGCGGAAATGGTACTGCGACTTTACGAAATCGTGAACGCTCCGCTGTACGCGCTGTTCCTGGTGGGACCGGCGGCGAAGGCATTGGATTTGAAACGTTCGGCCTGACCGAAAGGGAGATCAACATGGCCCTCAGGGTAGGCATCGTCGGCGCGGGCGGCATCGCGCACTGCCACGGCAGGGCGGCCCGGGAAGCGCCCGAAGCGGAACTCGCCGCGATCTGCGACGTCTCGGAGGAGGCGATGGACCGTTTCGGCGAGACCTTCGGGGTCTCCCGCCGCTACACGGATCTGGAGCGCATGCTGCTGGAAGAGGAAATCGACATTCTCTCCATCTGTACCTGGGGCGATTCCCACGCCGACATAGCCGTCCGGGCCGCGCGGACCGGCCGGGTCAAGGCGATCCTCTGCGAAAAACCCATCAGTTCGACGGCGGCCGAGTGCGAAGCCATGATCGAATCCGCGCGGGACCACGGCGTCCTGCTCGCCGAGGCTTTCAAGTTCCGCCACCACCCGTGCCACATCAGGACGAAGGAGCTCATCGACGCCGGCGAGATCGGTCGGGTTAAATTGATCCGCAGCAACTTTACGGCCGCGGTGGATCCCGGTAACCTCAGACCGGATTACAACTGGCGGTTCAACAAGGACAAGCGCGGCGGCGCCACCTACGACCTGGGCTGCTACTGCATACACCACGCCCGGTTCATCACGGGCACCGAACCGGAAAGGGTCCTTGCGCGTGGCCACTACGGCCAGCGGTCCGGGGTGCCCGAGTCCGTCCTGGCGCAAATCGAGTTCCCCGATGAGATCAGCGCGCAGTGCGCCTTTTCCTTTCGGTTCCATAGTTCCCAGGAGTTCGAGGTGTTCGGTACGGACGGCTACATGCGGATGGACATGGCATGGAACAACGAAGATCGCCCGGTCGCGCTGGAAATCAGAAAAAACGACGGGGAAGAAAGGACCATCCGGTTCGCCCCGGTCTTTCAATTCACCGAACAGTTGCGGCACCTGTGCGACTGTCTCGAATTCGGCCGGCCGCACCGGATTCCGCCGGAGAACAGCCTGGGCAACATGCGGGTCATCGACGCCGTGCACGCGTCCATTGACGCGAGACAACCCGTTGTTATGAATCCCGGTTAGTTTCCCGGGCTTGTATTTCACACCCTACCGAGGAGGGCATCGAGCAATGAGAATCACACACACCAGTGTCACGGTAGATGACCAGCAGAAAGCGCTTCGCTTTTACACCGAAACACTGGGCTTCCAGTTGAAGCACAACATACCCCTGGGAGAACATGCCTGGATCACCCTGGTATCCAAGGAGGATCCGGATGGAACGGAGCTGGTGCTCGAACCTGACGCCTATCCCCCGATGCGTCCGTTCAAGAAGGCCCTTGTGGACGACGGTATCCCGTGGACCGCCTTCACGGTCGACGACGTCGCAGCCGAACACGAGCGTCTCGTGGCAAAGGGTGTGCGATTCGTACAGCCGCCTACGGATGCCGGGACAGTCGTTGTTGCCGCCTTCGACGATACCTGCGGCAACTTGATTCAGATTATGGCGGAGAAGGAGCAATCGTGACGATCGCATTGCCCTGTCGACCATCCTGTGGTCAACGGGCATGATGATATTGTTAGGAGGAACATGATGCTCAGGAACATCCTCGCGGCCATAGTCGGTTACGTTGCCATGGCTGCCGTACTCTTCGTACTCTTCTCGCTGCTGTGGGTGGCGGTAGGGCCCACGGGTGCCTTCCAACCGGGTTCGTGGGAAGTACCCGTCGGCTGGGCGCTCGGTTCGCTCGTGCTGGGGTTCGTAGGGGCGTACATCGCCGGTCTGGTCTGCGTCAGGGTGGGGCACGATGCCAGGGCCGCCACCCTACTGATAGGACTCGTGATCGTGTTCGGTGTGGTGAGGGCGCTGATGCCGGTGGAGATGCCGGCAGAACCGCGTCCCGACGATGTGTCGATGATGGAGGCGACCGCGGGGGCCGTTCATCCCGCGTGGTTCAACTGGCTCAACCCGCTGGTCGGGGCCGTGGGCGTCTGGTTCGGATCGCGTAAATCGCGCGCGTAGCATACGACGGGTCGTCAAGTCGTCGTGCGCGTAGCATACGACGGGTCGTCAAGTCGTCGCGTGCGTAGTCGTCGCGCGCGTAGCATACAATCTGCAGCAGTCAACAGGATCACCGGCGGCAGGATAACCAACGGTCCATAAACCGGTCCAGGATACCTGGAGCAGTTCACACCATGACCTTAGAAGAAATGACGCTTGGCGTCGAAGAGGAATACCAGATCATCGACCCCGAGTCGCGGGAACTGACTTCCTACATCTCCGAGTTTCTCGAAAAGGGGAAGCGGGTTTTTCGCGACCAGGTCAAGCCGGAATTCCTTCAGTCCCAGGTGGAAATGGGTACCGAGGTCTGCAAGGACATCAAGGAAGTCCGCAAGGAGATCGCCCGGCTTCGGAGCATGGTGTCCGAAATCGCCGAAAAGAGCGGCCACCGGATCGTGGCGGCCGGCACCCATCCCTTTTCCCGCTGGCAGGAGCAGGAAATCACCGAGAAAGACCGGTACCGCAGCCTGGTTGCCGACCTGCAGTACGTCGCCCGCCGCCTGCTTATCTTCGGCATGCACATTCACGTCGGCATACCCGACCGGGAATTGCGCATCGACACCATGAACCAGATCGGCTATTTCCTGCCCCACGTCCTGGCCCTTTCGTCTTCATCCCCCTTCTGGATGGGAGACAACACGGGGCTTAAATCCTACAGGAGCATCGTGTTCTCCGAGTTGCCCCGGACCGGTATACCCGATCGGTTCGACTCGGCCGTCGAGTACGACCATTTCATCCAGACGATGATCAAGACCGGCTGCATGGACGAGCCCACGAAGATCTGGTGGGATGTGCGTCCCCATCCCCGTTTTCCCACGCTGGAGCTCCGGATCTGCGACTGCATCACCAAAATCGACGAAGTGGTGGCCATCGTGGCCCTGGTCAGGGCGGTGGCGGCCAAGTTGATCCGGCTGCGCCGTGAGAACCAGTCCTGGCGGTACTACCGGCGCGACCTGGTGGCCGAGAACAAGTGGCGCGCCATCAAGGACGGGCTGGACGGGAAACTGGTCGACTTCGGCAAGGAAGAGGAAGTACCCCTGCGATATCTCATCGAGGAATTGCTGGAAATCGTGGACGACGTGGTGGACCCTCTCGGCGTCCGGGAGGAGATCGAGTACATCCGGGTCATGCTCGAGCAGGGCAGCAGCGCGGACCGGCAGCTCAAGACCTATGATGAAACCGGTGATCTGAAAGCGGTCGTCGACCAGCTCGCCGGGGAGACGATCGCGGGTTTGTGATAGTATCGAAATGACCGAAAAGAAGAGAGTGCGCTTGCATTCCCCGTCCAGACCAAACATCCTGTGGATCTCCTTCGAGGACACCGGCCCCTATTACGGTTGCTACGGCGACCCGGTGGCCCGCACACCGAACGTGGACCGCTTCGCTGCGCAGGGATGCCGGTGGACGAACTGTTTCTCCACGTCCGGCGTGTGCGCACCGGCCCGCTCCGCGATCATTACCGGGATGTACGCCACCTCCATCGGCACGCACCACATGCGGACCACCCACGCCGATCCCGCTGTACCTGAGTTACCCACGCCCTATTCCGCGGTTCCGCCCCACTTCGTCAAGTGCTTCACCGAATACCTGCGGGCGGCGGGATACTACTGTACGAACAACTTCAAAACCGACTACCAGTTCGAACCGCCGCTGACGGCGTGGGACGACCTGGGAAAGGATGCCCACTGGCGCAACCGGCCCGATCCGGAACAACCTTTCTTCGCGGTCTTCAACCTCATGCGCAGCCACGAGAGCGGGATGTGGCCGGAAAAGTGTCCTTCGCCAGCGTTCGATCCCAATGCCATCGAGCCGCCGCCCCACCTGCCCGACACGCCGGTGGTGCGGGAGGCCCTTGCCCGCATGTACACCCATATAGCCCACAACGACCGGGAATTCGGCACGCTCCTGGACCAGCTGGACGAAGATGGCCTTGCCGGGAATACGTACGTCTTCAACTGGAGCGACCATGGTCCCTTGCCCCGGGGCAAGCGCTGGCCCTATGACGCGGGTATTCATGTTCCGCTCATCGCGAGGGGGCCGGACCTGGAAGGCGGGCGGGTATGCGAAGACCTGGTCAGCACGATCGACCTGGGACCCACGATGCTTTCCCTGGCCAGCGTCGAAATCCCGCACCATATCCAGGGCCGCGCCTTTCTCGGGAGACAGGCTCGACCGCCGCGCGAGTTCGTCTTCGCCAGCCGGGACCGCCACGACGTATCCTACGACATGGTACGGGCCGTTCGGGACGGTCGGTACAAGTACATTCGCAATTACCGGCCGGACCTGCCTTACCTTTCCTGGATCCCCTATCGAAACCGCCATCCGATCATGCAGGAAATCTGGCGGCTGCGCCTGGAGGGCGGCCTTGACGAGGCGCAGTCGGCCCTGTTCCGGTACCCAAGGCCCGTCGAGGAGTTTTACGACACGGCGGCCGATCCCCATGAAGTACGCAACCTGGCCGACGATCCCCGGATCCGTACCGACCTGGAGCGGATGCGAACGGCGCTCGACGCCTGGCTCGAAGAGACCGGGGACATGGGCCGGGTCCCTGAAAGCGAGATGGTCCGGAACTGGTATCCGGAGGGCCGTCAGCCCGAGACCGCCCCCGTGGTCTGCGTGCCCATATGCGCTGACAGTCCCGGGATCGAGCCGGCCCTGGAGGGCGGCTCGTATGAAGGGCCGATACTGCTGCAGCTTCACTGCGCCACGCAAGGCGCATCCATCGCTTACACGCTTCAGACGGGAGATGACCCCCACTGGTTGTTGTATACCGGACCGCTGCGCCTTGATGCCGGCGAGTATCAGATAAAGGCGCGGGCGATCCGGATTGGATACGGGGAAAGTCCGGAGATCAGGGCGAAATTCGTGGTTCGGGAATCGTGACCTGCGCGTCGGCCCGGTCTTCAAAGTGGTTGACCACGGTGTGTCGAGTCGTTAAAAAATACGGGTACGAATTGCGACATTTACGTTTTGTGACGATCTGGCGTTCCGAACCCGGAGCTCCGCCTTGGACCCTTCCTGTCTTGCCTACTGCCTGACGGACGAAGAGCGGCGCCTCTTCGATGAACAGGGTTTTTTCATCGTGGAGAACGTGCTGCCTGGCGATATGGTGGAAGCGCTGGACCGGATCGCGGAACGCATCGATGTTGAACGCCGTCCCAACATGGGAGGCAGCCCCTACAGTATCAAGAATCATTTCGACATCATCGGACAGGACGATCTGCTGCTGGAACTGCTCGACTGGCCGAAGACCTTCCCCAAGGTCTGGGGCATTCTCGGCTGGCACATCCAGCTGTACCATTCACATTTGATCGTGTCGCCGCCGTCGCCGGCGGATCAGAAGCCCAAAAAGCGGCGTCTGGGCTGGCATCAGGACAGCGGCAGGCTCAATATCGATCTGGAGACCACGCCCCGACCGCGGGTGTCGCTGAAAGTGGCCTTCTTCCTGAGCGACTGCACGGCGACCGACCGGGGCAACTTCCACGCCATTCCGGGCAGCCACCGTCTCGAAGCGATTGAGTTTCCAGATGAGGCCGATCAGGATCCGGAAGGTGCCATTCCCATACGGGCGGCGGCCGGCGACGCCGTGTTTTTCGATCGCCGTCTCTGGCACGCATCCGGGATCAACTACTCCGATATCACCCGCAAGGTGTTGTTCTACGGCTACAGTTACCGCTGGCTGCGTCCCCGGGACAACATGACCGTGGATCACTACATGGACCGCAGCGACCCCATCCGCAGGCAGCTCCTGGGCGCAGGACCTTCGGGCGGTCATGGCTATACCTCGCCCCTGCCCGAAGACATACCCTTGCGGGAATGGATCGGCCGACACGCGGGTCCGGAATCTGTAATTAGCTGAGGCCGTGAGATGCTCCGACAGCCTGTTAGAGGACCGGTCGGACCGACCAGGCCGACCAGGCCGACCAGGACGACCAGGCCGATCAAGTGCACCAGGCGGACCGGCATGAGTGATTCATCAGAGACCGTGGCGGAACAGCAGGCCCTGCTTGACCGGATCGCCGAGGCCATAGCCGCGCGCGAGCTCACCGCGCCCGCGGTCCTCTTCCTGGAATCCATGAAACCCCTCTCGTTTCTGGGCGGCCAGTTCATGGCTTTCCTGAGCCCCTTCATTCACATGGTGGTGGACGCGTCGGACTACGACCGGATCGCCGAGGCCATCGAGCGCCGGGAGAACGTGGAGTTCCTGATCCAGCGCATTGAGCATCACGCCTCCGGGGCGGATGACACGGTAAACTGACTCCATGTCCCTTCCACCAGAAACCAGCGTCATCCTGGCCACGGACTGCGGCAGCACCACCACCAAGGCCATCCTGATCAAGCGACGCGCCGACGCCTACCGTCTCGTCGTTCGCGGTGAGGCGCCAACGACCGTGGAAGCGCCCTTCGAGGACGTCACGCGGGGCGTCCTCAACGCGGTGCGCGAGGTGGAGGAGCAGTCCGGCCGCGAGATCCTCGACGGAGAACGGATCGTGTCGCCCGCCGAGGGTGACCGCGGGGTGGACCTCTACGTCTCGACGAGCAGCGCCGGCGGAGGGCTCCAGATGATGGTGGCCGGCGTGGTCAAGAGCATGACCGCCGAGAGTGCCGAACGGGCGGCCCTGGGCGCGGGCGCCATCGTCATGGAAACCCTGGCGTCAAACGACGGGCGCCTGCCCCACGAGCGCATCGAACGCATACGTCAGCTCCGGCCGGACATGATCCTGCTGTCCGGCGGCGTGGACGGCGGCACGAAGTCCCACGTGGTCGAGATGGCCGAACTGATCGCCGCGGCGGACCCGAGACCCCGGCTGGGCAGCGGCTACGATCTGCCGGTCATCTACGCCGGGAACGCCGACGCCCGCGAAGACGTCGGACGAATTCTGGCCGAACGGACGGAACTCAGCCGGGTGGATAACCTGCGGCCCGTGCTCGAAGCGGAGAACCTGGGCCCCGCCCGGGAACAGATCCACACCCTGTTCATGGAACACGTGATGGCCCAGGCGCCCGGGTACAGCGACCTGATGGCGTGGACCCACGTGCCGATCATGCCTACACCCGGCGCCGTGGGACGGATGGTTCGGGTCGTCGCGGAACGAAGTGGCATCGACGTGCTGGGTGTGGATATCGGCGGTGCGACCACCGACGTGTTTTCGGTCTTCGGCGGCGCGTTCAACCGGACCGTCAGCGCCAATCTCGGCATGAGCTACAGTATTTCCAACGTGCTGACGGAGGCGGGGCTGGATAACATCGCCCGGTGGCTGCCCTTTGAAATGACCGACGCCGACCTGAAAGACCGCATGGGCAACAAGATGATCCGGCCCACCAGCATCCCCCAGACCCTGGAGGAGCTGATCATCGAGCAGGCCGTGGCCCGCGAGGCCCTGCGGCTGGCCTTCGAGCAGCACCGGAACTTCGCCGTCGAGTTGAAGGGCGTGCAACAGCTTCGAACCATATCGGACACCTTCGACCAGCAGACGGGCGGCCGGACCCTGGTCGATCTGATGAACCTGGACCTGGTCATCGGCAGCGGGGGCGTGCTCTCCCACGCACCGAGCCGGGCGCAGGCCGCGCTGATGATGGTGGACGCCTTCCAGCCCGAGGGCATCACGAACCTGGCGGTGGACAGCATCTTCATGATGCCCCACCTGGGCGTGCTGTCGACCGTGCATGAAACCGCGGCACTGGAGGTTTTCGACCGGGATTGCCTTGTCCATCTCGGTCCGTGCGTGGCGCCCGTGGGTACCGGAGCGCGCGGCACCCCGTGCGCGACCGTCAGGGCGAGGACGGACGACGGGGAATGGACGCACGAGGCGGCCGTGGGCGAACTGGCCGCGATTCCGGCCGGGGAGGCGGAGGAGGTCGCCCTGGAGGTCGTGCCCGTCCGTAGTTTCGACGCCGGCGCCGGACGGGGCGTGACGGTCGCCCGTACCGTGCGGAACGGTCCCCTGGGCGTGATCGTCGACACCCGCGGCAGACCGCTTCATTGGCCGGCGGACGCGGCCGAACGGGTGGAAAGGCTGCAAAGGGATTGCCGCGCACTCGACCTCTATCCGGAGCCAGACTGATGGCCCACGCCTATACATCAGGCCTGCGCGTATCGCCCCGGACCGTCGTCGCCAGGACGCGTCGCCTTCCGCTGAGCGGCCAGGTGCTGGTGGAGGTCGGCGACCGGGTACGGCCTGACACGGTAGTCGCCGAGACCTACCTGCCCGGACCGGTGCACAACGTCAATGTGGCCAATGCCCTGGCCATCGCACCGGAAGAAGTGCCGGGCTGCATGCTCAAGCAGCGGGACGAACCGGTGGCGAAAGGCGAACTGATCGCCGAATCGAAGGGGATCTTCGGATTGTTCAAATCCAGCGTCCGGGGTCCCGAAAGCGGCACCATCGAAATGGTCTCGGAAGTGACCGGCCAGGTGCTCATCCGGGAACCGTCGACCCCGGTGCGGATCAACGCCTACCTCGACGGCACGGTCACCGAAACACTGCCGGGGGAGGGCGTCGTGGTGGAAACGGCCGGCGCCTGCATTCAGGGGATCTTCGGCGTGGGGGGCGAAACGCACGCGCCCATAAGCCAGATCGTCCAATCGCCCGAGGAAGAGGTCACCGGCAAAATGATCGATGACCGTCTGCGGGGCCGGATCGTATGCTGCGGATCCATGATCACCCTTGACGCGTTGCGTAAGTTGATAGAGGTTGGCGCGTCCGGCGTTGTCGTGGGCGGCATGCGTTACCACGATATCGGCGACCTCCTGGGATACCAGATCGGCGTCGCGGTGACTGGCGGGGAAGACATCGGACTGACCATGATCGTCACCGAAGGCTTCGGATGGCTGCCCATGGCAGAACGCACCTTCGAACTGCTCCGTTCCATGCAGGACCGCGAAGCTTCCCTGAGCGGCGCCACGCAGATCCGGGCCGGTGTGATCCGTCCCGAGATCATCATCAGGTCCGACGGCGACGAGGCGTCTGCTGATCAGGCCTCCTCGGATCGGGCGGCCCCGGCCGGCCGCGGCCTTGAAGCCGGTTCGCTCGTACGCCTGATCCGCGAACCCTGGTTCGGTGAACTCGCTACGGTGGCGTCGCTGCCCGAACAGCCCGTGCGGCTTCCCACGGGCGCCTTCGCACGGGTGCTGGAAGCGCGCCGGACGAACGGAGCGCTCGTGACGGTGCCCCGGGCGAACGTGGAGATCGTGGAGACCTGATGCATTTCCGCCCAACGACCCGCATACCGCAGAACTTAACCACCGCGACCGGCCTGTCGCAGGCGGTCCTTGCCTTCGCGGCGGACTTCTCCTTGTCGCGGGCGATCCTCGCCCTCACGGCAATCTTCTCCGTGCTGCAGCCGGATCCCGTACTGGCCCAGGCCGGCACCGAATCCGGCTGGTTCAACGCGGACCGGACCCAGGCCCTGGTCCTGGGGATCGTCCTGACGGGCGCTATCCTGCTTTACGTGGTGCTGGCCTCCGCGGGCCGGCCGCTTTTCATACGCAAGATCGCCGGCCTGGAGACGGTGGAGGAAGCCGTGGGACGGGCGACGGAGATGGGCAAGCCCATCCTCTACGTCCCCGGCCTGAACGACATGGACGAGGTGCAGACCATCGCGTCCATGAACCTGCTGGGTCATCTCGCCACCATCATCGCGGGCTACGATTCCAGATTGCACGTGCCCGTGCGCAAGTCCCTCGTCATGAGCGTGGCCCGGGAAACCGTGCAGCAATCCTACCTGACCGCGGGCCGCCCCGACGCCTACCAGGAAGACGACATACACTACGTCTCCGATGCGCAGTTCGCCTACGCGGCGGCCGTAGACGGCATCATCGTGCGGGAAAAGCCGGCCGCCTGCTTCTACCTGGGCGGGTTCTACGCCGAATCGCTTATCCTGGCGGAAACGGGCAACTCCATCGGCGCCATACAGATCGCGGGGACGGCCAGGCCTCCCCAGTTGCCCTTCTTCGTGGCGGCCTGCGACTATACGCTGATCGGAGAGGAACTGTTCGCTGCCAGCGCGTACCTGTCCAAGGAACCACGCATGCTGGGCAGCCTGAAGGGACAGGACGCCGGCAAGGGCATCGCCATCGTATTCATCCTGGCCGGCAGCGCGCTGGCCACCCTGGAATCCATTACCGGAAGTGAAACCGTCCGCGAAGTCTCCGAAATCGTGCTCTGGCTCTTCAGGTAGGTCCCATGCGCCGTAGAATACCCCTCATCATCACCTTTATCATCGGCGTGGTCCTGATCACGGGCTACTTCGTGACGCGGGGTCCCTTCAATACGCTCTACGAGAGTTTCTCGGATTACTTCGCCATCATCACCGTCTTTGCGTTCATCCTCGGCGGCGGGAGCCTGCTCAAGATTCACCTGAAACGCGTTTCCAGCCGCGCTGCGGACTGGCCCTACAGCGTGGTGACCCTGGTGGCGTTTCTCGTCACCCTCGTGATCGGCCTGTTCAAGGTGGGCAACCCCGGCGGGATGGGTGGGGAGATCCTGGCCTCGGGTTCCTGGCTGCGGTTCATGTTCGACGGGGTCTACAACCCGCTGTCGGCCACCATGTTCTCCCTGCTGGCCTTCTTCGTCGCGTCGGCGTCCTACCGTGCCTTCCGGGCGCGCACGAAAGAGGCGACCATCCTCCTGTCGGCCGCGATGGTCATCCTGCTGGGTAGGACGCCCGTAGGGGCCTGGCTGACAGCCTGGATGCCGGAAAGCCTGGCCTTCCTCGAACTGCCGAACCTGGCCAACTGGATTATGGCCTGGCCCAATACGGCCGGCCAGCGGGCCATCATGATCGGCATCGCCCTGGGGGTCATCGCGACTTCTCTGCGCATCATCCTGGGGATCGAACGCAACTACCTGGGACGGGGAGAGTGAGCATGCGGATTCCCGATTTCATCCTGCAGATCGACCGCCGGATCATCTTCCTTCTCATCGGGGCGGCGGTCTGCATTCCACTGCTCCTGAAACCCCGTTTCCAGGACAGCCCCACGCCTATCGTCCAGTCGATCTTCGACACCGTGGAACGACTTCCGGCCGGGTCGCGGGTGTTCCTTTCCTTCGACTACGGTCCGGACACCGCTCCCGAGCTGGATCCCATGGCGAAGGCCCTCGTGCGGCATACGATGATCCGCGGCCACGAGGTGTCCTTCTTCACCCTGTTCCCCGAGGGGGTGGGACAGATCAAGAAGATTACGGACAACCTGCTGCCCGAGGAGTTTCCGGACAAGGCGTACGGCCGGGACTTCGTGAACCTGGGGTACAAGGCCGGCCTGGGCGGCGCGATCAACACCATGGTGGTCAACTTCAGGACCCTGGTCAACGCCGACGCGGAGGGCACGCCCCTCGACGACCTTCCCATAACCGCGGACGTGGACGAGATGGTGGACTACGTCATCATCCTGAGCCTGACCGCAGGGGACCCGGGACTGAAGGAGTGGATCCAGTTCGCGGGCGACATCGCGGGGATTCCCGTCATGGGAGGCGGCACGGCCGTGGTGGCGCCGGAACTCTATCCCTATTATCCCCAGCAACTGGTCGGCCTGATGGGCGGCCTCAAAGGGGCTTCCGAGTACGAGTCCGCCCTGGTGGACCGGTATCCGGCCTACCGGAACGCCACCATGGAGGCCACCATGCGCATGGGTCCCCAGGTCGTGACCCACGTGCTGATCGTACTGCTGGTCCTGTTGGGCAACCTGGCCTATTTCTTCGGCCGGGCGGACCGGGCGGGCAGAACGGGCCAGGGTAACCGGGCAGGCTAGGCCGGCCGGACAGACCGGACATGCCAGAGGGACCGGGTCTGACACCGGCCATAGAGGACTATTTATGGATGTAACGCTGATGCTCTGGATCGACGCGGCCCTCACGCTGATGATCCTCAGTTTCCTTTACCGGGACAATCCCTTCTACAAGTTCGCCGAACACCTGTTCGTCGGCGTTTCGGCCGCTTACCTGATGGCCGTCGGGTTCTGGGACCACCTGGTGCCGAACCTGCTCGGCAAGCTGTTCCCTTCGCTCATGTCAGGCGTCGTGCCCGGCGCCGTGGGCCGGTCGCCGGACTACTACTACCTTATCCCCGCCGTCTTCGGCCTGCTGCTGCTCACCCGCCTGATCGAACGCTGGGCCTGGCTCAGCCGCTGGGCCCTGGCCTTCATCGTCGGCGGTGCGGCGGGATTCAACCTGCCCCGTTTCCTCGATTCGGACTTCATCATCCAGGTCCAGAGTACCATGATTCCCCTCGTGGTGCTCGATGCTTCGGGCAACCTGCTCTGGGGCGCCAGTTTCTCCCACGTCGTACTCGTCCTGGGCGTGATCTGCGGCCTGGTATACTTCTTCTTCTCTGTCGAGCACAAGGGCGTGCTGGGACACGTGTCCCGCGCGGGTATCTGGGTGCTGATGGTGACCTTCGGCGCGGCCTTCGGCTACACGGTCATGGCGCGCATCTCCCTGCTGACCGGCCGGATGGAAGCCCTCGGTGCCTGGCTCGGTTCGATCTTCTGAATCCCGGGACAGCATGCAGCCGAAGAGACCGGATCCCGCAGCCGCGAAGACGGGGATCCGCCGGCGAGTAGACCGTGGTTGGCAGCTTCCGGCGACGATGATTTCTGTTGCGCGCGGCCCTGGTCCGTTGTTACTTACTGAACCGTTCTTTTCGGTCCCGGCGCGTTCCGCCGGGAGAGGGTGCGCACGCGCAAGGAATCTCCATGAAAGCCATCATTCCCGTCGCCGGCAGCGGCAGCCGATTGCACCCCGTCACGCTTGAGACTCCCAAGGCCTTGGTCCCCGTCGCCGGCAAGCCGGTGCTGGAATACCTGCTCGACCAGGTAACCGCCATGGGCATCCGCGACGTTGTGTTGGTAATCTCGCCGTCGGGTGACGCCATCCGCCGGTACGTCGACCGGCGGGATGACCTCGAAGCCCGGTACGTCTTGCAACAAGAGCCGCTCGGGATCGGACACGCCGTGCACCTGTGCGCGGACCTCGTGGATGACGAGCCGCTCCTGGTCCTGCTGGGTGACGTCATCTATCTGTCTGATTTTGCTTTCCTCGCCGACGAACCGCCCGGTAACGCCATCGGCGTCAAGCGGGTCGCCGGTGACCTTAGCCGGTACGGACTGGTCGAGGTCGAGGACAGGCGGATCACCCGGCTGGTGGAGAAACCCGACCACCCCGTTTCGAATCTCGCGATCGCCGGGATCTACGGTTTCTCCAATCCCCGGCCGCTCATGGAAGGACTGGAAACCCTGGTACGTTCCGGCCGAAGGACCCGGAACGAGTATCAGCTGACGGACGCGCTGCAATGGATGGTGGAACAGGGCGAACACCTGGTCCCCTTTGAAGTCGACGACTTGTACGATTGCGGCACGCCGGAGCGTCTGCTGGAGGCCAACAGGCGGCTGCTCGACCTGAACGGAGGGCGTTGCGACATTCCCGGCAGCGTGATCATTCCACCGGTAGACATCGCGGACGACGCCCGGGTCCACCGGTCGGTCATCGGCCCCCACGTCGCCATCTCGTCCCGGGCTTCCGTCGCGCGTTCCGTCGTCCGCGACGCCACCATCGGATCCCACGCCCGTATTGAGAACTGCGACCTCCGGGGTGCCATCGTTACCCCCCACGCCGTCCTGGCCGACACGGTAAGGCGTGTTCCGATCGGCCTGGGCAACCTGGGCGGCCCGGTCGACCTGGGAGGTCTGGGCGGCCCCGACGGCCCACACAGTCCGGAAGGCACAAACTGCGAAGTTTTCGTCTGACTGATTACCGAAACCACGAAACCGATCGTTCCCGATCCACGGGTCGATCATCAGGAGCATGACGCATGACACCTGGTTACCTCTTCACTTCCGAATCCGTTACCGAAGGCCATCCCGACAAGGTCGCCGACCAGATCTCCGACGCGGTGCTTGACGCCGTCATCGAACAGGATCCCTACGCCCGCGTGGCCTGTGAAACCTTCGTCACCACGGGCCTGGTGGTCGTTGGCGGGGAGATCACGACGGACGGCCACGTGGACGCGCAAAGCGTGGCCCGCGAGACCGTCAAATCCATCGGGTATACGGATTCCGGGTTCGGGCTGGACTGGGAGTCCTGCGGCGTGGTCGTATCCCTCGACCAGCAGTCGGCCGACATCGCCATGGGGGTGGACCGGCAGGGCGCGGGCGACCAGGGCATGATGTTCGGCTACGCGACCAACGAGACCCCCGAGATGATGCCCCTGCCCATCACCCTCGCCCACCGGCTGACCCGGAACCTCGCGGCGATCCGGAAGAATGGCGCGGCCCCGTACCTGCGTCCCGACGGCAAATCGCAGGTCACGGTGGAATACGTCGATGGCCAGCCCCGCCGGATCGACACGGTGGTCATCGCCGCCCAGCACGACCCGGACGTCTCCAACGAGCGGATCAGGGAGGACATCGTCAACGAAGTGATTGCCCCCGCGTTGCCGGAAGCGTTGATCGACCCGGGCCGGATCAAGTACCATGTCAACGCGACAGGTCGGTTCGTCACCGGCGGCCCCCAGGGAGACGCCGGCCTGACGGGCCGGAAGATCATCGTGGACACCTACGGCGGTTACTGCCGCCACGGGGGCGGGGCCTATTCGGGCAAAGACCCGACCAAGGTGGACCGCTCAGCTTCCTACGCGGCCCGTTACGTGGCCAAGAACGTCGTCGCGGCCGGACTGGCCGAGAAATGCGAGATCCAGCTGGCCTACGTCATTGGCGTAGCGGAACCGGTTTCCGTCAACGTCAATTCCTTCGGTACCGGCGCGGCCGATGACCTGGAGATCACGCGTCTGATCCGCAAGCACTTCGACCTGACGCCCCAGGGCATCATCGAAAGCCTCGACCTGCGCCGGCCGATCTACCGCCCCACGGCGTCGTACGGTCACTTTGGCCGCAACGAGGCGGGATTTACCTGGGAGAACTGCGACAAGGCGGAGGAACTCAGGAACCACGCCTGAGTCGCCAGAGTCTTATTTGGGCGCTCCGACCAGGGCGTTGCTACGCGACGCGAGTCTTATTTGGGCGCTCCGACCAGGGCGTTGCTACGCGACGCGAGTCTTATTTGGGCGCTCCGACCAGGGCGTTGCTACGCGACGCGAGTCTTATTTGGGCGCTCTGACCAGCAGTACCAGGGCCAGGAGGCCGAAGAGCGCGTTGGCGCCCCAGGCCGCCGACATGGGGTCAAGCAATCCGGCGTGTCCGAAGGCCTGGGTAAAGCGGAGCAGCCCCCAGTAGATGAAACAGATACCGATACTCAGGGCAAATCCCACCGCGACACCGCCCCGTCTCAGGTGAGTGGCCAGCGCGCCGCCCAGAAGCACGATAATCAGGCCCGCGCTGGGGAAGGCGATCTTCAGGTTGAGGTCTACCAGGTAGCCCTGCACGTCTCCGCCTCCGCGCCGGACATTCTGAATAAACTGGTCGAGTTCTCCGTAGCTCATCTCCTCGGGACGTTTCTGCCCCCGCATGAAATCCTCCGGCGTTACGGACCATCCGTCCGGTTCCCGTTCGACGAAGGTATTGTATTCGGACAGTCCGCCTCCCGCCTGGAACCGTCGTTCCACCCCGTTTGAAAGCAGCCAGCGCCCGTCCTGCCAGACGGCGCTTTCCGCCTCGAGCACGCTGGAGACGAGGCTGTCCTGGAATTCGGTGACGAAAACCCCCGTGCCCTCCGCGTCGAGACCGTCGAATACGCGGATATAGAACTGGCGCCCTCCCTCTCCCCTGAAATACACGTCGTTTCGTATGTGCTGCCCCACGCCGCCCCGCAGGTCCACGTGCTCCGACTGGATTTCCGCCCGTTTCATGCTCGTATGGGGAACGAGCCATTCACCGGCCCAGAACAGGCCACCGCTTGCCACCGCGCTGACCAGGAGCAGGGGCCTCAGCAACCGGTACACACTGAGCCCCGATGCCTTCATGGCGGTCAGTTCGCCCAGCCTGGTCAGTTGGCCGAAGGTATACAGGCTGGCGAGCAGCAGGCTGACGGGAATCGTGAGTACGAAGATATAGGGCGTGTAGTAGACGTAGTAGAGCGCGATGTATACCGGGGCCACATCACGGTCCAGGAACCGGTCCAGCTGCTCAATGAGATCGACCACGAAGAAGATGCTGACGAAGGCGATCAGGCTGACGGCGATAGCGGTGATGAACAAGCGTAGCACGTACCGGGTGATCAGGGACATGAAACGGCGTTCCTCCGGTGGTATCGAACGAATCGAAGCGGATAAAACGAGTCCAAGCTGACCGTCAGATGCGGTCCCTGCCGGTGACCCAGACCAGGACGGCGCCGGGAACGCCGATGACGATGTTTGCCGCCCACATCGCCCAGACGGGGTCGATCAGGTCGCGGTCCGCCAATTCCTCACCGCCGAGCAGGCAGGCCCAGTACAGCAGGAAGAAGCACAGGCTGACGCCCACGCTGACGCCGATGCTGCCGCGGCGTATGCGAACCCCCAGCGGTGCGCCGATCAACACGAAGACGAAACAGGCCGCTGAAATGGCGTACTTCTTGTGGATCTCCACGATGTAGCTGTTCTTCTGCCGCTGCCTCAGCGAGACCGTCCGCTCCGCCCGGTCCCTCGCTGCCTCGAGGGAATCCGCCTTCGCCTCCGGGGAAACCGGTCCGGGTGCCATGATCGCCAGTGCAGCGTCGATCTCCGTCTGCCATTCATCGATTCTGGCGCGCATCATCGCGATGTTCAGCTCGCGGTCGCTCCGGATTCCCGCCTCCGACCGCTGGACGCCGGCCGGCTCGGTGCGGATCGTGAACCGCTGCCGCTCGAAGATCTCTTTTAGATAGCGTCCCGAAGATTCGTCCTGCTGAAGCAGTTCTCCGTCGTACAGCATGAGATCGAGCCGGCTGCCCGTCTCGTTGACGTGGAATTCTCCGGTCTTTGCCGTCATGAGGCGCGGATAGCGCATGTTCTCTGTCTCGTAGATGGTGATACCGGAGATTTCGTTGTTTCTTGGATTGACCCGGTCGATCAGGATGCTGTATCCCGGTATGTCCTTCATGAATATGCCCCCGGTGAAAAGCAACGTGGGACGCGCACGGTGGATGTCGTTCATGAGCGAGCGCGCCCGGTAGTTGGATTCGGGCAGAATGACGTCCATGAAGAACAGGTGGCCGCTCCCCAGGAGGAGTCCCGCTACCAGGACCGGCGAGACCATCTGGAAGAAACTGACGCCGCCAGCCTTGAGGGCGGTAACCTCGTTGTCGGCCGAAAGCCGGCCGAATGCCATGAGGCTGGCGACCAGCACGGACATGGGGATCGATACGGCGACAATCCAGGCCAGGTTGAGGAAAAACACCTCGAGCACGATGAACAGGTCGAGGTTCTTGCCGATGATGAGGTCGGCGATCTGGAATATGATGTCCATCACGAGGATGAACGTGATGATCACGAAGGAAAACAGAAAGGGACCGACGTGCGCCTTGAACACGTATCGGTAGAGGTGAACCGGGAGGATCATGGGCCAATCAGGCGGAAAACGGGCCAGGGGAGGGCATACCGACGCATCCGGTGTCGGGTTCCGTCAACAATAGTTACGATGTTTTGAAAAGGTCCCTCGACTATTCGAATATAGGGCGCGATACCGGGGAGAAGCAAGCCGTTTTCTCCTGCGCGACGGTCCCGGGACAGCGGGAAATTCGCTTGACTTGCCCCGTGTATCGCGCTATACTCACTTCATTCTTTTTCATATAAGGAGCATCCCCAATGGCCAGCTTGAATAAAGTCATTCTGATCGGTAATCTCGGCGCGGATCCCGAGATGAGGTACACGCCTGCCGGCCGGGCCGTGGTCAATTTCCGCATGGCCACGACGCGCCAGTGGAACACGCAGGACGGAGAACGGCGGGAAGAAACGGAATGGCACCGGATCGTGGCCTTTTCGAAACTGGCGGAGATCTGTGGCCAGTACCTCAAGAAAGGCGCACCGGTGTATGTCGAAGGACGGCTGCAGACCCGTTCCTGGGAAGATCAGAACGGGATGAAACGGTACATGACCGAGATCGTGGCAAACGAGATGCAGATGCTGAGTGCCCGCCAGCAGAATGAGCTCGCATCGGACGCGTCCGGAGGAGTCGGGAGTACGGCGACGGAAGCGCCGCCTCCTTCGCCCGAGGCCGATTCCGACGACGATCTTCCGTTCTGACGCCGTTCGAGGGAAAGTCCGTTCGCTGCAACCGGTTGCTCCTTCCAACGTGGGCCTGCAATGAGAACCCATGACCGTTAGACTTAGCGGCAACGGGCTTCCCCGAATTTCGATCCTTTTTGCCCGCCAGGAACCCGTCGAACCGCTGATCAGGTGGTTGAGCGGCGCAGGTTACGCCTTAACGGAACTGCATTACACCGTTGTTGAAGACCTCCACGCTCGCATACCCGATTCGGACCTCTTGCTCATCCAGACGGACCGGCCCCGGTCGGTCCTTCCCTTCGTGATGGACGAACTGCGGTCGCGCGGGTTCCGGCACGCCCCCGCGGTCATGGTCCTGACCGGCGCTGACGTTATCGGCGACCTCGACGTCACCCGGGGAATCGACGATTTCATCTGCGCGCCATACAACGTCCGCGAGTTCGATCTTCGCATCAAGAACGTCCTCTGGCGGCGCCACAGCGTGCAGATCCAGGATATGATCGCCTGGGGCGACCTGCTGATCAACCTGGGCAACTACGAAGTCACCATCCGGGGCAAGGCGATCGATCTGACCCTCAAAGAGTACGAGTTGCTCAAGCACCTGGCCCGGCACAGGGGACGGGTGTTTACGCGGGACGAGCTGCTGACCGCCGTCTGGGGATACGATTATTTCAGCGGTACGAGGACGGTGGACGTACACGTTAGACGGCTGCGCATGAAGATCGAACGCCACGGCGTACATATCATTACGACCGTCCGGGGCGTCGGCTACAAGTTCGGAGATTGAGATGCGCAGAACTTCCCTGATCCTGTCCACCCTGGTGTGCGTGGTTTTCGGTTGCGCGTACTACAATACGTTCTACAACGCCAGGAAAGCGTTCAAGGAAGGGGAGCGGATACGTCTCACCCAGCAGACGCCCGATGGCGGCATACCGCCCCTGGCCCTGACCTCCTACGAACTCGCCGTCGAAAACGCGGGTCTCGTCCTGAGGGATCACTCCGGAAGTTCCTATGTGGACGACGCGCTGGTACTGATCGGCGACGTCCGGGCGATCCAGGGACAGCATCTACAGGCCATCAAGCGGTATGAGCAGGTGCTGAGGCTGTTCCCGAACGGCGAATTTACCGGCCACTGCGTTTTCTCCCTGGGCAACAGCCTCCTCAACGCGGGGGATTCCACCCGGGCCGATGAACAGCTGGACCGTTTCGTCAGGGAGTTTCCCGGCAGCGACCGGATTCCGGACGCCCTGATGCTTCGGGGAAAGATCGCCCTGGGCGGCGCCCGGTACGGGGAAGCCGTCGTGCGGTTCCAGGAAGTGCTGGATTCGCGCCCCGGCGATGAACGGGAGGCGGAGGCCAGGTACCACATCGCACGCGCCAGGCTGGAGGAGCATCGGTTCGCCGAAGCCCGTGAACAACTCGCCCAGGCCATCGAGCAGGCACGGACCCGGATGCTTAAGTTTCATGCGGCTTTCTTGCTGGGCGAAAGCCTGCGGCGAGAAGGGGATCTGTCGGCCGCGCTGGGCGTATACGAGTCGTTGCTCGATCAGCGCGCTTACAGCGAATATCACCCGGAGGTCATGCTGGCAATAGCCGCATGCCTGGCCGAACTGGACTTGAAGGAATCGGCCGTCTCCACGTACGAGACGCTCATCACCCGTTTCGAGTCCGACCGGAGCTACGCCGAAGAAGTATCCCGGGCCATGTTTGAACTGGGGGAACTGTACCGGACCGAGGGAGATCTCGATCTGACGGAACAGTGGTACGACGAGGCGCGGCGCAAGAGTCCGCGATCGTTCTGGATCGGCGATGAGGCCGACCGGAAGCATCGCGCCATACGCGAACTGCGGCGTCTGGACGGAAACCTCGGAAACCTGCTGGCCGCCATGGAAGCGTTGAAATCCCCCGGCGATCCCACATCGAATACCACGTCGAACTATGCGAAGTTGACGGAAGACGCGGTCGGTCTGCGATTCCAACTGGCGGAACTGTACCTGTTTCAATTGGAAATGGCCGACGCAGCCCTGAGCCAGTACCGCGCTATCGAAGAAGCTTCGAATGATCCCTCCATTGCCGCCAAGGCCGCTTATGCAAGGGGCTGGGTACTCGACGAGATGCTGAGTGACACGGATAGCGCCCGTTCGGTCTTCGATTACATCGCTACCCAGTATCCCGGGACCGCGCACGCCGTGGAAGCAGCCATCCTGCAGTCGAAGCCCATCGTAGGTGAACTACCCCCGGACCGGCTTTTCCACGAGGCGGAAAGGCTGCTTTTCGAAACCGACCGGCCGGACTCCGCGCGCGGGCTCTACGAGCTGGTCCTCCAACGGGATCCGGATGGTGAATACGCGTCGCGTGCGCTCTACGCGCTGGGCTGGCTCGCCGAGACGCACTACGACGATCCCGAAACCGCCCTCGACCGCTACCGCGAAATCATGGACCGCCATCCCCGGTCGGAGCAGGCAAGATCCGTCCGCGACAAGATTCGCTTAATGGAGGAACTGCTCCCTGCACCGGCTACTGACCCGGCTGCGTCCCCGGCCCCAACCGCGTCCCCGGCCCCAACCGCGTCCCCGGCCCCAACCGCGTCCCCGGCCCCGGACAAATGATGCGTTGACATCCGGTCCTGTCGGTTGTATTGTAGTGGAGCATGTCCACCATCCCCATCTGCCAGTATGACGCCGAGATCCTCGCCAACCGTGAAATCGGTCCCGGCCTGTACTGGATCGACCTGCTGGCACCCGAAATCACACGACACGCCCTGCCCGGTCACTTCGTACACCTCATCGCTTCCGATGTTTCGAAGGACAGCAGCAGGCAGACCTGGCTCCGTCACACCCCGCTGCTCAGGCGTCCCTTCAGCATTGCCGAACGGGATCCGGAACGCGGTGTCTTCGGGCTCATATACCGGATTGTCGGCGGCGGCACCGAGATCCTGGCTACGCGGCGCCGCGGAGAACGGGTCGACGTGCTCGGACCCCTGGGAAGGACGTTCGAGCCGGTGCGCACCGGCCGGCCAGTGATCATGGTCGCCGGTGGCGTCGGCGTAGCGCCCTTTCTCTCCCTGGCCCAGGAGACGGCAAGGGATGGACTGGCGCGGCCGGCCGAAATGACGGTGCTCTTCGGCGCGGCCACGGCGGGCCTCTTGAGCGGGGAAGAGAAATTCGGCGAATACGGGGTCGACGTCAGGCTGGCGACCGACGATGGTACGACGGGCCACCACGGCCTGGTGACGGACCTGCTGGAACGGGAACTGGCCTCCTCACCCCGGCGGTGCGCCTATCTCTATGCCTGCGGACCGACACCCATGATGCGCCGTTGCCAGGAGATCGCCCGTGAAGCCGGTATCGACGGACAGGTCTCCCTCGAGGGAATCATGCCCTGCGGCGTGGGCGTGTGCATGGCCTGTGTCGTGGCCTGCGACGCCCCCGGTACCGACCCCGACCCCGGCGCCACTCCCGGCAAGGTCCCCGTCGCTCGGTCGTCATCCCGACGCTACGAACGGGTCTGCGACGCCGGCCCGGTGTTCGACATGCAGGAGGTCGTGCTGTGACGGCATCACCCGATCTGACGGTCAATATCGGCACGCTTGAGCTGAGGAATCCCGTGCTCGCCGCATCGGGCACCTTCGGATACGGATCGGAATACGGACGGTTCGTGGATCTCTCCGATTTCGGCGGCATCGTCACGAAAACGCTCACGCCCGAACCCTGGCCGGGCAATCCCCCGCCCCGGGCCGCGGAGACGGCCGCCGGCATGCTCAATTCCATCGGACTGCAGAACGTGGGCGTGGAGGCCTTCATCCGGGACAAGATGCCTTACTTGAGAAACGTGGACACCGCCTTGATCGTCAACGTGGGCGGAGGCCCGGTGGAGGAGTTCGTCTACGTGACCGAACGCCTGTCGGACTGCGAGGGCATCGATGCCCTGGAGATCAACATGTCCTGCCCGAACGTGTCCGGCGGCATGGACTTCAGCACCGATCCCCGGCGCGCGGCGGAACTGGTTTCTACGCTGCGGGGCATCACCGAACTGCCGCTCATCGCCAAACTCACGCCAAACGTTACGGACATCGGGGAGATCGCCCGCAGCGTCGAGGAAGCCGGCGCCGACGCCATATCGGCTATCAACACCCTGCGCGGCATGGCAGTGGACATCAATACGCGCCGTCCCATGCTCGGTGCCGTCACGGGGGGGCTGTCCGGTCCGGCCATCAAGCCCGTGGCCGTTGCGGCCGTCTATCGGATCGCGCGCCAGGTGGCCGTCCCGGTCATCGGCATCGGCGGCATCATGAGCGGAGAAGACGCCGTGGAGTTCCTCGTGGCGGGCGCCACGGCCGTCCAGGTGGGCACGGCCACCTTCGTCGAACCCCGCGCCGGACCGTCTGTCGCGCGTACGCTGGCCGAATGGTGCGCCGCGTCGGACGTGCATTCGGTCCGCTCGTTGATCGGAAGCATTCAAATCCCTTCACCAGAGGACGCACCATGTCACCCTTCGTAGATAGATTGAACCGCGCCCGGACCGCGGCGGACAGCCTGGTCTGCGTGGGACTCGATCCGGACCTGGATCGATTCCCGGAGCACGTAAGGTCGGCACCGGACGCGTTGTTCGAGTTCAACCGGGCGATCATCGAGCACACTTCGGACCTCGTTTCGGCCTACAAGCTGAACATCGCGTTTTTCGAGGTCATGGGCTCGAGGGGTTACGAAGCGCTGGAGCGCACGCTCACGGTCATACCGGATGGGGTCGTGGTCATCTGTGACTGCAAGCGGGGAGACATGGGGAACAGTGCCCGCATGTACGCGAAGGCGCTGTTCGAGCATTTCGATTTCGACGCGGTGACCGTCAATCCCTACCAGGGACGGGATTCCGTGCAGCCCTTCCTGGACTACACCGACCGGGGGGTTTTCATCCTCTGCCTGACTTCCAACGAAAGCGCGCGCGAATTCCAGTACCTGTCCGTCAACGGACACCCGCTGTACCTGGAGGTGGCCAACGCGGCCAGGTCGTGGAACACCGCCCGGAACGCGGGCCTGGTCGTGGGGGCCACGCAGGCGGAGTCCCTGGCCGGCATCCGCGCCGTCGTCCCCGACATGCCCCTGCTGATCCCCGGGATCGGCACCCAGGGCGGCGACCTTGAAACGGTCATTAAGGAAGGCGCCGACGAGCGCGGCGGGGGCCTGCTCATCAATTCCTCCCGGAGCATCCTCTATTCCTCCGGTGGCCGTGACTTCGCCGAGTCCGCCCGGGCGGCCACCCTTCGACTCAGAGAAGAGATCAACGACCTGCTGCCCTGAACGCCCCGCGCGAAGGACCGTCCCGCGCAGTGAACGCCGGGCGCGAAGGAACGCTCCGTGCGAAGGAACGCCCCGTGCAGTCCAGGAAAACCGGAGACATGGAGACGAATTTCGAGGTCCGAAGCTTCGACGCGGAGATCACGAAGGAAGCGTACGACCGGCTGCCCAAGCTGCCCCTCTATTTCGTCCTGGACAACCTGCGCAGCGCATTCAACGTGGGCTCCATCTTCCGGACCTGCGATATCCTGCGGGTGAAGGGCCTTTACCTGTGCGGATATACGGCCTGTCCGCCCCACGCGAAACTGGAGAAAACCGCCCTGGGCACCATCGATTACGTCCCCTGGCGTTACTTCGAAACGGCCGTCGACGCGGTCGAATGGCTGCAGGATCGCAATGTCGAGGTGTGGGCTGCCGAAACCACGTCGGATTCGGTATCGTACGACGCCGCGGCGTTCCCGGACGAACTGGCCATTGTGCTCGGTAACGAAGCGCTCGGGGTGAGCCGGGGCGTGCTGGAGCGCTGCGACGGCCTGGTCGAGATCCCCACGCGGGGCTACAAGAATTCACTGAACGTGGCGTCCGCCTGCGCCGTCCTGGGATTCAAGGCGCTGGAGATTATGGAAGGGACGCGAGGCGATTCGGGAGGATGACACCGGGAATTTACGGGTCGCTCGACCAGGTCTTCTTGCCGACGAAGAACGGTCCTAGCGAATCGATGTACAACGCGGTCTGCTGGGTCTTTCGCATGTCCTGCACGACCCGGGACAGGGGGTAGAGTTCCTTGCCGATCAGCCCGATGACGAAGTCGTTGTCGGCCTCGTCCAGCCCGTAACAGGCCAGGCGGATATCGTGGGCGAAGTCGGCCCGGCCGTAGGCCCGTCCGATATGGGCGTGCTCCATCAGGATCTGGCGCTGTTCCTTGTGTTCCAGTCGCGCGAAAGCGCCGTTGCGCCGCAACGGGTACCAGATGGCCCAGGGCCAGTCGGGGTTGAGCACGGTGTTGCGCGGCCGGTGAATGAGCGATTCCATCAGATCCGGCTCGAATCCCATGGAGTAGGTCCTGCCGAGCATCGTCATGGACCCGCGCCGGTCCAGGACATCGAAAGGCCGTTCCGTCAGCAGGTTCCGTACATCGGATACGAAGGTGTCGGGATCTTCGGCGAGAAACAGCACGCCGATGCCCACGGGATCGTTGACGTCGAGGTACACCGCGGCGTCCAGGCCGGAATTCCCGAGCCTGGACGCGATATCGTCTGCCATGGTCCGGGTCTGCCGAGTCCGGCCAGGCTGATCAGGCTGACCGCAGGATTCGGTGCCGGACAGGGTGAACACATTGAGCTGCATGTACAGCCGTGTTTCAGCCGTCTGGGGTTGCCCGTCGACGGGCGCTCCGTGTTCTAGAATGTCGGGGATTTTTCCGGTATCTTCGCTCACTGCGCTTCCCTGTTGCCTATTCTGAGATACCACGCCAAATTCCGATGGTCCAGCCGTGCGTAAATTAGGGTCGAACCGGTAGCATGGCAAGGAAATACAGAGTCGGCACACCCTGCGGAGAGGAAGGCTTTTGAACTACGACGCACTGCTCCTGGTTTCCTTCGGAGGCCCCGAAGGCGCAGACGAAGTCATCCCCTTCCTCGAGCGCGTGCTCAAGGGCCGGCGCGTCCCCCGGGAACGGATGATGGAGGTCGCGGAACACTACCATCATTTCGACGGGGTGAGCCCGATCAACGGCCAGAACCGCGCCTTGATCTCCGCCCTGGAAGCGGCGTTGGAAACCCGCGACCTCTCCCTGCCGGTCTACTGGGGAAACCGAAACTGGCATCCCCTGCTTCCGGATACGGTCGGGCGCATGGCCGCGGACGGGATTAAGCGGGCGCTGGCCTTTGTCACGTCTCCGTACAGCTCCTGGTCGAACTGCAGGCAGTACCTGGAAAACATCGAGGCGGCCCGGCGCGACGCGGGGCCCGACGCACCGGTGATCGAGAAGATCAGGCCCTTTTTCAATCACCCGGGATTCATCGAAACGATGACGGCGCGCGTTCGCGCTGCTTTGGATCGCCTGCCGGGGGAACGCCGTCCGCAGGCGCACCTCGTGTACACCGCCCACAGCATACCCCTGGCCATGGCCGGCGGCTGTGCCTATGAAGCGCAACTCCGCGAAGCGTCACGGCTCATCAGCGAGCGCGTCAGCGCGTCCTCCTGGGCGCTGACCTTTCAGAGCCGCAGCGGGCCGCCCGCCCAGCCCTGGCTGGAACCCGACGTCTGCGACTATATCCGGTCGTTCCACGAAGCAGGCGCGGCCCGAACGGCCCGGGCAGACCAGGTGGACAAGGTGGACTCGTCGAACAAGGTGGACTCGTCGGACAAGGTGGACTCGGCGGACAAGGTGGACTCGGCGGATCAGGCGGACCAGGCGGGCTGCGATATCGTGGTGATCCCCGTGGGTTTCATCTCGGATCACATGGAGGTGGCCTACGACCTGGACGTGGAAACGCGGGCTTTATGCGATGAACTCGGGGTGTGCATGGTCCGGGCGGAGACGGCGGGGACCCATCCCCGCTTCGTGGACATGATCGTGGACCTCGTCGAAGAACGGTTGTCCCCGGCGGCGACCGGACCGGCCGGGACGACCAGGATGGCCGGGACGCCCCGGCCGGCCGAAGGCGTCCTGGGTCCCTGGCCGGATCGATGTCCGGCGGAATGCTGTCCTTCCGGCAGGTAGAGAAGCGGTCGCGTGCCGGGCGTCCTCAGTCCGGAATCCCCCAACGGTCCATGGGCACGGTGGAACGCACCCGGTGCATGCCCGCGTCGGCGAAACGGCCGAAGGCCTCCTCCGCCTCTTCGGTGAAATCGATCACACCGGGCACGACGACCGGCGAGGTACAGTCCTCCAGCAGGCAGACGCGCGCGGTCATGGACGGCTTGTGCGCGGCGAACTCCGACTTTAGATCCTCCACCGTCCACGCCACGCAGTGGCTCTTGGCCTGCCCGGCCACGATGACGGCGTCAAAGGTCATCAGGTGGTCGACCAGCGGCGTGTTCTTCACGCCCAGCGGCGTGTTCTTCACGCCCAGCGGGCGGCCTTCGGCGTCTTCCGTCACTTCAGGGCGCAACGCCGAGTAGTTTTCCGTGAGAGCATGGTTCCCCTTGATCTCGAAACGCGTCTGCCGCACCCGGGCGATGCTGTGAAAGAAGACCGCCTCCTCTACAGCGGACACCAGGGCGTGGCCGATACCCCCGAGCATGGCGTGGTAAGGCCAGATCATGAGGGGATACTTGCCGTCCCGCGTGAGGCGCCGGACGTAATGCAATGCGTAGGCGGAGAGATCGATCCGGTTGCTGAATCCGGCCTCCACGGCCGGGTTGACGCGCCAGGTTCCCGCTTCCACGTCGTCCGGTGTGATGACGGTCTCGCCGCCGGTGGGGTGTTCGCCGTCCCGGTCTACCCAGAACACCGGATGGAAGACCTGGTGGGCCGTGTGGGTGTCCATCGTCGGGATGATTTCCGAGATGGAATGTAGATTGCGGTAGATAAAGGCGCAGAGCCGCGCGTTGTCTTCCACTGCGCCCCGGCCGCTCCGGCCTGCTACGAAGAGTTCGAACTCGGGAAGACAGAAGGTGTTTTGGCAGTCCACCAGGAGCAGCGCGGTGCGCCATTCATCTAAGGCCGAGGATCGGATGCCGTGTTCCGCCGCCCACGCGCGGGCATCGGCCGCCCGTTCTCCGTAGGGAACGCGCCAGCAGGTCTCGACGGACTCGGGCCGGTAGTGGGGCGGCACTTCGCCGGGTGGTCTATAGCGCATCGGGGATGCGTTCCAGGTCCGCCAGCCAGGCTGCCGGCGAAGCATCTGACGGCATCCGCCAGTCGCCGCGCGGGGAGATGCAGGTCATGCCGACCTTGGGCCCTTCGGGCAGGCAGTTCCGTTTGAACTGGTTCTGGAAAAACCGGACGATGAAGACGCGGAGCCAGGCCTTGATCTCGGGGAGTCCGTACTTTCCCTCGAAGGCGTGGAGCGCCATCCGGGCGATCCGCGAAGGCGAAAAGCCGAATCGCAGGAAGTAGTAGATGAAGAAGTCGTGCAGCTCGTACGGACCGATCTCTTCTTCGGTTTTCTGTGCGATTTCGCGATCACTCGGGGGCAGCAGTTCCGGCGAAATGGGCGTGTCGAGGATGTCCAGCAGTACCTCGCGGACCTCCGGTTCCTCCTCGAAGACCACGTCGGCCGTCCACTTGATCAGGTAGGAAATGAGGGTCTTGGGTATCCCGGCGTTGACCCCGTAGTGGCTGGCGTGATCCCCGAACATGGTGCACCATCCCAGCGCCAGTTCCGAGAGGTCTCCCGTGCCGAGCACGATGCCTCTGACCTGGGCGGCCGTGGCGAGCTCCTCCAGCTTCCGCGTCCATGCCTGGGTGTTCTCGTAGACGAGGTCTTTCTTGTCTTCCGAATGCTCGATGTCCGCGAAGAACTTTCGCACCGCGGGTTTGATGTCGATCTCCCGGAACGTAGCGCCGACGGCCCGGATCAGGGCGCAGGCGTTCGTGTAGGTCCGCTCCGTGGTGCCCAGTCCCGGCATGGTCAGGGCCACGATGCGGGACCTGGGCAGACCGAGCAGGTCCATGGTGTGCACCGCCACGTTCAGGGCGTGGGTCGAATCCTGGCCGCCGGAGACCGCAATGACAACGCGCCGGTTATCTTCGGGCAGCGATCTGAGCTTGGTCGCCAGCCCCGTGGCCTGGATCATGAAGACCTCGCGGCAACGCTGGCTGCGTTCCGCCGGATTCTGCGGTACGAAGGGATGGGCCGGGATGTCACGATGGAAGGCTTGATGCGTCGCTTCACAACCCCTTCCGGCGGCATCGGCATCCTCATCCCCGGCCTGTCCGGGTCGGAAGCCCGGCAATGAGACGGACCGCCAGGATGACTTGTAGTCCATGGCGTTCTGCCGGAACGAGCCCTGGACGCCGCGCTCCAGCACCAGCGCCTCTGCGTCCACGTCCGCCGTGATGCAGGCCCCGTCCAGTTGAAAGCGTTCCGTTTTCGCCAGCATGTAGCCACGCTCGGCGATGAACCCGTGGCCGTCCCATACCACGTCCATGGTCGATTCCCCGAAGCCCGCCGCGGCGTACAGGTGTACGGCTTCGTTGCGTCCCGAGGAGGCCAGGATGAGGTCCGCGCGGTACTGCGCCTTGCCGATGACGATGTTCGAAGCGGAGAGATTTGCGAGTATGGTCGCCCCCGCCAGCGCCGCACGGCTGGCCGGCGGGACCGGTACCCAGTCGTCTTCACAGATCGTCGGGTAGATCACCACCCGGGGATCATCCGTACGCAGGAGCACGTCCGGTCCGAAGGGCGCGTCCCGGCCGCAGAGGGATACGGTCTCCGTCTGCGCTTCGGCTGCCCGGGCGAAGTACCGCGTCTCGTAGAATTCGCGATACTGGGGAAGATAGGTCTTGGGCGTTACCGTCAGGATCTTGCCGCGTGTGCAGGTCACCGCGACGTTGAAGACCGCGTGGTCCAGCCGCAGCGGCATGCCGAAACTGAAGGCCAGGTCGAAATCCTCCGTGCCGTCGAGCAACGCTTCCAGGCCCTCCAGGGCGCCTTCCAGCAGTGCCTGGGAGTGGAAGAGATCTGCGCAGGTATAGCCGGTGAGACTCAGTTCGGGGAAGAGGACGTAGGAAGCCCCTTGTTTTCCGGCCGATTCGATCTGTTCGAGGTGATGGGCCACGTTCTCCGCGGGATCGCCCACCCGTATGCGGGGTACGGCAATGGCCAGGCGGACGAAGCCGTGACTGCGGATGTCGAGGAACTGGTCGGGTGTGAACTTGGAGTCCATAATCACCATATCTCGCAACGAATCCGTGCGAAACGGGTCGATCCGGCATTCCGGCCGGCGGACCGAACCACACGCCGGTGGCCCATACCAAACGCCGGCGAACCGAACCGCACGCCGGCCGTCTGACAATCACGAAAAAGATAAGGGAACAGCGATTGGACAGGCAAGACGCATTTTAAGGCGCACCAATGGGTTCTGAGGCCGTCAGTCCTTGTCGATCAGCCGGCCCTTCGCGTCATGGCCGACCTCAACGGTGTCCCGGCCCTGCCTGCTTCTGCGCATACGGTCCCGGTACCGCAGGGGCATTTCGCGGCTGCGCCAGGCGAGGAATCCCCGTTCATGACGGTCCCGGTTCCGAAGCGACGGCGGCGCCGGAACGGCGATGGTCCCATGGGTAATAACGGTCTGCTTGCGGGACAGGACGACGATTTCACCTTTGCTCACGATCAGTGTGACGCCGACGTTGGCTTCGACGATGGGCACGCCGTTCTCCCGGGCCCGGGAGAGCACCGCAAGGTCCTGGGCGCGGGCCGTCGATCCGAAGGAGGGAATGAGCAGGTACCGGGCACCATCGAGCACCGGAATGCGGGCAATATCCGGGTTCCACCGATCATTGCAGATGACCATGCCGGCCCGGCCGAAGGGGGTGTCGAAGGCGCGGCTCCGCTTGCCGAGGCAGTTGAACCACCACGACCGGTGATGGCCCTCTGCCAGCTGCATCTTGTGGTACTTGCCCCGCAGCCGTCCCCGGTGGTCCAGGAATACCGCGCAGTTGTATACCTCGCCCCCGATCCGCTCGGCGAGACCGAAGGCGAGGCACATATCCAGCGATTTCGCGAGTTCCCGGAACCGCCCGATGACCGGGCTGCGCATAGTGAGCGAGACGCGGTTCATTTCCTCCGGTGAGATATCGCCGTCGATGATCTCGTTGACCACGTAGCCTTCCAGCACGCCCTCCGGCGCGACCGCGAGTTCGGCCCCACCGGCCGCGGCCTCGCGAAACATCCCCTCCAGCCGGGCCGCGTTTCCCTGCAGGTCCAGCTTGACCGGTTTGAACGAGATCGCCGCAACACGCACGTCTCTGAACATGTTTTGCCTCCGGATTACAGGCTAGAAGCATTGCGGTTTTGCGACTAACTCAATATATTGCGCCCGATCGCATCTATGCAACGGTGGTATAATCTTCCCGCGTTCTATACATGGGACGAGGGTGCATTCCGATCACCGGATCCATCATCGCCAGTCTGCTCTATACTTCCTGATGGATGGGACCGCCATGAAGGCTGCCGTCGTCCTGCTCAGCGGCGGGGTCGATTCGGCGACCACGCTCGCCATCGCCCGGCACGAAGGATTCGCGTGCCACGCAATCACCTTCGATTACGGCCAGCGCCACCGTTTCGAGCTCGAAGCGGCCAGGCGCGTCGCCGAGTCCATGGGGGTGGGGCGTCACGTGACCATACCCTTCGACCTGCGGGCTATCGGCGGGTCTGCGCTGACGGATGACATCCCTGTGCCCAGGGATCAGGATCCGGAGACCATGGCCGGGCAGATCCCGTCCACCTACGTCTCGGCCCGCAACACCATCTTTCTGTCCTTCGCGCTGGGCTGGGCCGAGGTGCTCGGTGCCTTCGACCTGTACATCGGCGCCAACGCCATCGATTACAGCGGCTATCCCGATTGCCGGCCCGAATATATCGCGGCCTACGAGCACCTGGCCAACCTGGCCACGCGCGCTGGGGTGAGCGGCGAAGGCCGGTTCAATATCCATGCGCCGCTCATCGAATTGTCCAAGGCCGATATCCTGCGTACCGGAGTCCGGCTCGGGGTGGACTACGCCCTCACGACCAGCTGTTACGACCCGGCGAAAGACGGGGCGGCATGCGGCCGATGCGACGCCTGCATCCTCCGGCGGAACGGATTCGAAGAAGCCGGTTTCAAGGATCCGACGCGATACGTCTCTTGAAGCCTCATGAAGCGCCCGGGTCGCGGAAGCCCGCTTCGATCCTACCCATTAATTCCTCCAGTCTCTTCGGCGAGACGGTCCGTGCGGTCCCGAGTTCCTGGGCGAACACCGACACGCGGAATTCCTCAAGCAACCACCTGAATTCATCCAGCCTGGTGGTATCCACGTTGTCCCGGGCTCCGAGTGAATTGAGTGCTTCGACGAAGGGCTTGACCCGCTCCGCCTTCTTCAGGTCCTTCGATCGGTCTTCCCGGGCCCGGCGGGAACGTATTTCCACCGCCTTGAGGTATCGGCCCAGGTTGGGCAATTCGACGGCGGGTGTTTTCCGCAGGAAATCGGGTGGAAACAACCGGTCGAGGTCGTCTTTCATGCCGGGGTAAGCGCCGGCCGTTCCGAGGTCTTTCCCGACAAACCCTTCCAGTGCCTCCATCTGTTGCCGAAACCAGCGGGGGAGCTGCTTTAACAGCGCCCGCGCGGTCTCCACGTCTTCTTCGAAGCGCTGGGCTGTCAGCGGATACAGCGGTTCCCGGGTGAACAGGGCGGCCAGGAGGTGGTCGTAAGCGGAATCCTGCAGCGCTTCGGACCCGCCGGCATGGTCCGCCAGGGCATGTAGGTCTTGCAGAAACGCCAGGTCCCGGCGCAGCCAGGCCATTTCATCGCCCATCCGGCGTTCGAGAAGGCGTACCAGTCCCCCTCGGCTTTCCCGCAGCGCTTCGTGACGGTCCCGGAACAGGCGCAGGTCCACCAGGTCGTCATCGGCCTGTAGTCCGGGATAGGCGTATTGCGGCACGGTTCCCGATAAACCGATTTCGACCCTTTCCGGCAGGTCTCCGATCGACCAGTCCCGCAGGTCAAACTGCTCCCAGCTTTCCGCCGCCTTCCGCCATCCTTCCGATTCGACGGCGGCGACGCGGTCCGTGACTTCGGCTTGCAGGCGGTCCGGATCGCGGGTGGAAAGAACGGTGCTCCCGTCCTCCGCAGTCACGAGGACGCGCATGCTCAGATGATCGGGAACGGAACCGGGCGACCAGTCCGTCGAGTCGATTTCGATCCCGTGCCGCCTGGTGATGTATGCCGCAAGCGCATCGGTCAGGGAGGAAGCGGAAGGATCCAGGCTCTCCACAATCGTCCGGGCCGTTTCCGGAATGGGCACGAGCTGCTTGCGTTTCCTTCCGGGAAGCCCCCGGAGGAGGGCTTCGATCTTCTCGCATAGTAGGCCGGGCACGAGCCATTCCAGCGTATCGGTATCCAGCAGATGGACGCGGTCTGCCGGCAGCGTAAGGGTGACCCCATCCTCTTCACGGCCCGGGCGGCAGGCATACTGCAGGGGAAGCAGATCGCCTTCCAGGTTGAAATGTTCCGGGAAGCCCTCTGGTCGGCCTGGCCGGTCCGGACTGCCTGGCCCTCCTGGTCCGCCCGGTCCATCCTGGCCTCCCGCCCCACCCTCTTCTTCCGCGGTTCCCGTGAGATCCCCGATTTCCATGTGCAGGAAGGAAGTGTCCTCCTCGCCGGCAGTCTTCATCAGCCGGTTGAGATCGTGCACCGAAGATACCCCGGAGATCCGTTCTTCGTAGAAACGGAAGGCGGCCTCGTCGAGATCGACGCGGTAGGCGTTACGGTGTTGCAGCAGCCAGGTTTCGGCATCCCGCCGTATCTTGCGGTTATGCTCCAGGAAGTCATGCCGGGCTCGCAGATCTTCGCCGTCCGGGCCGACCGGGCTGACCGGGCTGACCGGGCCGACCAGGCCGCTCTGGCCGTCCAGGCCGCTCTGGCCGTCCAGGCCGACTAGTGCCTCGCGGATAAAAATACGCGTCGCGTCATCGGGATCGATCTTCTTGTAGTCGACAGTACGGCGGGCGACCATCAGGCCGTACAGGTGCAGCGTTTCCGTGGCCGTCACCCGCCCGGTGGACCGGTCCCACCCCGGATTGGAGCAGGAAGCGCGGCACAGGTGGCGGCCCAGTTCGGCGGCCCAAACGGATTGTATCCGGGCCACCGTGCGCGCATAAAGCCGGTTGGTCTCGACCATCTCCGCGGCTACGATCCAGGTTGCGGCGCCGGTCGTGTTCCGTGGTCCATCCGCACCATCCCTCCCGGTTTCCGCGTCCCCCCGACCGGCAGGTCGTTTCTCCGAGTGTCGGTCGACCGATTTCCGTCGAAAGAGACCGGAACCGGGGAAGATCATGGCGGTGCGGTTCCGGGCCCCGGTATATAGGTTGCCTTCCCGGAATTCCGCAACCTGGCTGAGCAGTCCGCTGAGGATCGACCGGTGGATCGCGTCGTAGTGTGCTTTTCCGGTACGTCCCGCCCTTCCTCGGAAACCGCCGGATTCCCGGAGCGCGCGGCGAAGTTGCACGTAGATATCGCGCCACTCGCGCATGCGGTTGTAGGACAGGTAGTGTTGCCGGCAGAATTTGCGCATGGCGCCCTGGGTCTGCAGATGCTCGAAAGTGCGGTGAAAGGCCTCCCAGATATTGAGCAGGGTCAGGAAGTCCGAGGTCCGGTTCCTGAATTTGCGGTGTTCGGCGTCCGCCTGTTCCTGCTGGTCGAGCGGCCTCACGCGGGGGTCCTGTATGCTGATGGCCGACGCGATCACGAGAACCTCCTGCAAGGCACCCTCCTGCCGGGCCTGCAGCAGCATGCGCGATACCGTGGGCGATACCGGCAATCTAGCCATCTCCCTGCCCCGGCCGGTCAACCGCCGATTCCGGTCGATGGCCCCCAGTTCGACGAGCAGCCCGAACCCGTCCCTGACCGCCTGGGGCGTGGGTGGGTCGAGAAAGGGGAAGGCGTGGACGTCGCCCAGTTTCAGCGCCAGCATGCGCAGGATGACTTCGGCGAGATTGGCGCGTTGCAACTCGGGCGTGGTGAACTCCGGCCGGCCCGCCAGGTCGGCCTCGCTGTAGAGCCGAAAACAGACCCCTCCCATTACGCGACCGCACCGTCCGGCCCGCTGCTGGGCGCTGCTTTTCGCAATGGGTTCGATGGGCAGTCGCTGGGTGCGGGTCCGCGCGGCGTACCGGCTGATCCGCGCGAGGCCGGTATCTACGACGTACTTGATGCGCGGAATGGTCAGCGAGGTCTCGGCGACGTTCGTGGCCACGACGATGCGCCGGTTGTTCCCCGGCCGAAACACCCGCTGCTGGTCTGCGTTGGTCAGCCGACCGAAGAGCGGAAGCACGTCGGTATGGCGGTAGGACCGGCCTTCGAGTCGCCTGCGGGTCTCGTGGATATCTTTCTCCGTGGGGAGGAACACCAGGATGTCGCCCCGGCCGGGTTCTTCCATGATCCTGTCTACCGCGTCCACCGCGCCGTCGACATAGGTATATACTTCGGCTTCGCCCCGGGTATCCTCGAGGGGCAGATATCGGATCTCCACCGGATGCAGCCGTCCAGATACTTCGACGACCGGCGCCTGGCCGAAGGCGTTCGAGAAAGCGGCGGCATCGATTGTCGCCGAGGTGACCACGATCTTGAGGTCCTTCCTGCGCCGGGTCAGCAGTCGCAGGTAACCGAGCAGAAAGTCGATGTTCAGGCTGCGTTCATGGGCCTCGTCGATGATGATCGTGTCGTATTCAAGCAGGTCCGGATCGTGCTGTATCTCGGCGAGCAGCATGCCGTCGGTCATCATCTTGATACGGGTCTCGGCCACGGTCTCGTCCGTGAACCTGATCTTGCACCCGACTTCCCGTCCCCAGGTCGCGCCGAGCTCCTCGGCGATGCGGCGCGAGACCGACAGGGCGGCGACGCGCCGGGGCTGCGTGCACGCGATGCGGCCGTATATACCCCGGCCGGCTTCGAGACAGATCCGGGGCAGCTGCGTCGTCTTGCCCGATCCGGTCTCTCCCGTCACAATAACCACCGGGTGGCCACGCAGGGTTTCGAGGATTTCATCTTTTCGAGTTGAAATGGGCAACTGGGGGTCGATGTCGACGGAGGGGGCCGACCGAAGGCGTGCCTCCACAAGCCTTGCCGAGGCGTCCGCCTGCTCCTTCAGCCTGCGAAGCCGGCCGTGGTTCCCACTCCCACTGCGCGCACCGCCGCCACTCCCGCTGCGGTCGCCGCTCCTACTGCGGTCGCCGCTCTCGTTCTCGCTGCGCACACCACTCCCTCTCCCGCCGCGTGCACCGCGCGACCTTTTCAGCCCACGCTGAATGTCCCGCCGGTCCTTGAGCGTGCAGCGGGGGAGCAGTTCCCGGATCTCGGCCGCCAGCCTATGGTCCCTGGAGGCGTCCACTACATCAGGAGGCCCGCCACGGTGGCGGTCATGTTGGCGGCCAGTGCGCCGCCGATCATGGACCGGATACCGAACCGGGCGATGTCCTTGCGCCGTTCCGGCACCAGTCCGCCGATCCCCCCGATCATGATCGCGATGGTCCCGAAGTTGGCGAAGCTGCACAGCGCGTAGGTGGCGATGGCGAACGACCGTTCCGACAGTTGCGACTGCATGGCGCTGAGGTCCTGGTAGGCGAGGAATTCATTCAGGATGGTCTTCTTGCCGATCAACATGCCCACGGCCTGGGCGTCTTCCCACGCCACGCCCATGAACAGGGCCAGCGGCGCACAGAGCCATCCGAGCATCCGTTCGAGAGACAGCGGCTCACCGCCCACGTAGGGGGCGAGGCCCACCGCCCAGTTGAACAGGCTCACGAAGGCAATGGCTATGATGAGCATGGCCGCCACGTTCAGCGCCAGTCTCAACCCGTCCGACGCGCCGCTGCAGGCCGCATCGATGAAGTTGACCCCCGGTTTCGGAACGTCTACGGTCACGACGCCCATGGTGCGGGAGGTTTCGGTCTCGGGGATCATGATCTTGGCGACGACCAGCGCCGCGGGCGCTGACATGAGCGAGGCGGCCAGGAGATGGCCGGCGTCGGCGCCCAGGGCGACGTAGGCGGCCAGCACGGAACCCGCCACGGTCGCCATGCCGGAGGTCATCACGGCCATGATCTCGGACCGGGTCATGGTCTTCAGGTAGGGCAGAACGACGAGGGGCGCGGTGGACGCCCCGAGATAGACGTTTGCCGCCGCGGCCATGGACTCCGATCCGGAAGCGCCCATGACGCGCACCATGACACGGGCCATCTGCCGGACGACCCACTGGATGCAGCCCAGGTAGAACAGGATCGAAGTAATGGAGGATACGAAGATGATCATCGGGAGCACGGAAAAACCAAACAGCGCGGTTTCCACCAGGTCGCCGAATACGAACCGCGCGCCCTCGTTGGAGAAGGCGATCACCTTGTTGACGGCCAGCCGGGCCACGTCGAACACCACCTGGCCCGGGGCAGTGTGCAGCAGCAACAGGGCCAGCAATCCCTGAAGCGCGAGGCCGCTGCCGATAAGCCGCCAGTTCATCCGCCCGCGGTTATCCGAGAGGAGCCATGCAATGGCCAGAAGTACAACAAGGCCGAAGAGGCCGAAGACACGTTCCATGGGCTAACCTTGGCTGGCGGTTCCCGGCCAAAGGGAGGCCAGGCCGACATACAGGTAACCGGCGAAGAACAGGCACAGGAAGGGAATGGAAGCGTAAATGCCGTTGATGGCCGTATAGTAGATCAGCAGGCCGAAATGCACGGCGAACAACAGTTCCAGCGCGGGAAGCAAGTTCCGGTTCCCCCGGTAGCGCAGATCGCGCCACCGGGGTGCCTGGCCGGGTTGATTCGCCTGGCTGGGCTGATTCGCCCGGTCCGCCCGGTCCGCCCGGTCCGACCGGTCCGCCCGGTCCGCCTGGTCCGTCTGGTCCGCCTGGTCCGCCTTTCCGAGGATGCCGTATTTGGGCGTCCGCTGGAATCCCGATTTGAGGTTCAGCAGTGCCTCCAGGACGGCCCGCGTGTTGTTGAGGCAGATGCCGATGCCGATGGACATGAGTACCGGAAGATAGAAGGGGGACCACTTCCACCGGGGACGGTTAATTTCATACTGCGCGAACAGGTAGAAAAGCGATACGGAAACCGTGGCCGCGCACAGAAAAGGCAGGTCGATCCAGAAGGAATTGATCCAACCGGCCTGCACCCGGATCACGATGGACGGGAAGATCAGGACCGACAGCAGCAGCATCAGCAGGTAGGCCATATTGTTCGTCAGGTGATAAGTCGCCTCCAGCTTGAAGCGGAAGGGCAGCGCGCTGCGCCATACCGGGGGAAGCATTTTCTTCGCGGTCTGTATGGACCCCTTGGACCACCGGTGCTGCTGGGTCTTGAAGGCGTTCATTTCCACGGGGAGTTCGGAGGGCGTGGTGACTTCCTCCAGGAATACGAAGCGCTGCCCCCGGAGTTGCGCCCGGTAGCTCAGGTCGAGGTCCTCGGTCAGCGTGTCATGCTGCCAGCCGCCGGCCGCCTCGATGCACTCCCGGCGCCAGATTCCCGCTGTACCGTTGAAGTTGAAAAACCGCCCCGACCGGTTCCGCGCGCCGTGTTCCATGACGAAATGGCCGTCCAGCATGATCGCCTGGACACGGGTCAGGATCGAGTAGCCCCGGTTGAGATAGGACCACCGGGTCTGTACCAGGCCCACCCGCTCGTCACGGAACCGGTGCATGGTGTTCCTGAGGAAATCCGGCGGCGGGATGAAGTCGGCGTCGAAAATCGCGATGAACGCGCCGCGCGCCACCTCGAGTCCCGCCTGCAACGCGCCAGCCTTGTATCCGGTGCGCTCCTGCCGGTGAATATAGTGGATATCGATGCCGGCCGCCCGGTGACGTTCGACGCAACGGGCCGCGAGACCGCGGGTTTCGTCGGTCGAATCGTCCAGCACCTGTATCTCCAGCCGGTCGCGGGGATAGTCGATGCGGCAGACTGCGTCGATCAGCCTTTCGACCACGTATTGTTCGTTGTAGAGGGGCAGTTGCACCGTGACCGCGGGGGGCGGATCGCCCAGGGCTTCCGGCTTTACACGCCCGGCCCGGTCCTTATATTTGTAGTACAGATAGACCATCAGGTACCGGTGGACCCCGTAGACCGCGAGCAGGAATAGGACGAGGAAGTAGAGAAGTATGAAAATCAGCGAGAGATAGCTCATACATGTCCGTTTCTGCTTACAGCATCCGGGCCGGATTCGCTGGACGGCTTGCCCCGACCGCCATCCCCGGTCTCCTGCTCGTCGCCGCATGTGTCGTCATAGTGGCCATCGGCGACCTGCGGGCGGGTCTGATCGGGCCAGGCGGACCAGGCGGTCCAGGCGGGCCGTTCGATCCCGACACGTTCCTGCCTGACTTCCTGTCCTCGATGGTGGCCTTGCCGGACGCCCTGCTGCTGTTCTGGATCCCCTTCGCCGCGGCATTCGTCGCCTATACGGTCGCCGTCGTCCACCGGGTCCGGGCCGATGCGGCACCGGACCGGAGTACGTTCTGGTTCATCCTGGCCGCGGCCATCCTCTGCCGGGTCATCCTGCAGTTCAGTCCGCCCACCCTGTCCGACGACATCTACCGGTACCTCTGGGACGCCAGGATGCAGTTCCATGGCGTCAATCCCTACGTGTACGCCCCGGAGAGCGACGAAATCGCCCACCTCCGCGATGAATACCATGGGGGGATCAACAACAAGGACGTCCCCACGGTCTATCCGCCCCTGATGCAGGTGGCTTTCATGGCCGCGGCGTACCTGTGGTACAGTCCCGCTTCGATGAAACTGCTCTTCACCCTGTGCGACGTGGGCGTGATCATCCTCACGATCCTGATGCTTCGTCGCCGGAACCTTCCGCGGGAGCGTGTGCTCATATACGCCTGGAATCCCCTCGTCCTGGTCGAAATTGCGGGCAGCGGCCACAACGACTCGCTGCCGGTCCTCCTCATGCTCGCCGCGTTGCTGGCCGTGGACGGCCTACGTCCGGCCCGGGCGGTTGCCTGGCTTGCCCTTTCCATGCTCGCCAAGTGGTTCACCGTCATGCTTGTACCGTCCTTCTACCGGAAAATACGCGGCATCAGGCCTTTCTGGCTGCTTCCAGTCCTGCTGCTCGCCGGCTACCTGCCTTACCTCGGCGCCGGACCGGACCTGTTCAGCGGCCTCCTGGTCTACGGCGACAAATGGCGGTTCAACGACAGTATTTTCTCGATCTTCTTCTATCTGACGGATTCGCTGAACGCCTCCAAGATCATCGCGGCTTTGCTATTTGCCGCCCTGGCCGCGTACTGCGCGGCCAGGATAACGGATCCGTTCCGTTCGGCCTTCGTGCTACTCGGCGGCTACCTCGTGCTAACGCCCACGGTGCAGCCCTGGTACCTGGTCTGGATCATCCCTTTCCTCTGCCTGTACCCCAATCCGGCTTGGATCCTGCTATCCGGCCTGGCCGCCCTTTCTTACCATGTCGTGATTGGTTTCGTCCTCACGGGGACCTGGGAAGAGGAAACGTGGGTCCGTTTTGTGCAGTACGTCCCCTTCTACGGCCTGTTGATCGCGCGATTCCTGAGGGACGGATCGTGGCGGAACGTGCTGAAACCGGCTTCCTGAATCACACGAAAACTACGGGAGAAACCTGCCGGCGCACCCTTGCCGGCGTACCATGCCGGCGCACCGGCGTAAAGTAACCGGCGCAGGCGCCGGATGCAAGGGCTAAGGCGCCATGCGGCGCCGCGGCAACAGCCGAAATCGATTGACGAAATCCGGTCCCGAATGTACACTGCTCCGCCGTAGTCAGCCAGTTGACCGCGTGGCTTCCATGGTTCCCGGGCCACGCGTATCCCATGCATGTCCGAGCATGTCCCGGACAGGGCCCGGCATAACCAAACCTGACCAAGCCTGACCAAGCCTGACCAAGCTTGACCAAGCTTGACCAAGCATGACCAAGCATGACCGGAGGATTCAATGTCCGATACATCCCTGTTTTCCCTGGAAGGCAAAACCATGATCGTCACCGGTGCGAGCAAGGGCATTGGCAAGGCCGTCGCGTTGGGGGCCGCCCGCGCGGGCGCCGACCTGGCCATTGGAAGCCGAACCCGGGCCGACCTTGAGCTGGTGGCTTCCGAGATTCGGTCGATGGGCCGCGATTGCGCCGTTCATACGGTGGACGTGGGCAAGGTGGACTCGATCCGAGCATTCGTGGACCAGGTGCTCGCCGACGCGGGAGACATCGACATCCTGGTCAACAACGCCGGGTGCAACCGGATCATGCCGGTGCTCGAAGTCACCGAGGAAGTATACGACGAGATCATCGACGTGAACCTGAAGAGCGTCTTTTTCCTCAGTCAGGCCCTCGCCGCGCACATGATCGAACGGGGCCGCGGCGGACGCATCATCAACGTATCCTCCCAGGTGGGCGTCGTCGGCGGTCCGCTTCGGGCGGCCTATACGGCGGCCAAGGGCGGCGTGTGCACGCTGACCAAGTCCATGGCCGCCGAATGGGCGGAGCACGGCATCACCGTGAACGCCGTGGCGCCGACCATGACGCGAACCCCCATGGTGGAGAAGGCGATGGAGAACCCGGGGTTCAGGGCCAATATCAAGAAGATCCTGCTAGGTCGGCTGGCCGAGCCGGACGAGATCGCCAGTTCGATCATCTACCTCGCGTCCGACGCGAGCGCCATGGTGACCGGCCATACCTTGGTCGTGGATGGCGGATACACGGCCGTTTGACGGCTGCCAGCGATCCAACACAAACATCACCAGGGTCAGTTCCGTTCATCGAGATTGATTCTACTCGTCGAGATTGAATTTACTCGTCGGGATCAATTGCGTTGCCGTCTGACCTGGGCCCGTGCCCGGTTGTGCTCGCGGTTGGTCACGGAGAAGATGTGCCTGCCGTCCCCGCGGGCTACGAAGAAGAGATAGGGCACGTCCTGCGGATAGAGCGCGGCGTGTATGGACGCCTCGCCGGGGCTGCAGATCGGTCCCGGAGGAAGCCCGGCGTGCAGGTACGTGTTATAGGGCGACGGGTGGGAGAGGTGCTTCTCGTAGAGTCTCATGTTCGGACTGCCGATCCCGTACTGGACCGTAGGGTCGGCCTCCAGTCGCATGCCCCTCTGCAGCCTGTTGTGAAAAACCCCCGATATGACGTCCCTTTCGTCGTCGACCACCGCTTCCTGTTCGATGATGGAAGCCAGGGTGACGATCTCGTGTAAACTGTACTCCAGTTCTTCCGCCCGCTTACGGTATTCCTCGGAGATGGTTTGCAGATGTCGCGACGTCATCTGCTTGAGGATGTCATCGACCGTCATGTCCGGGTACATGTTATAGGTCGCCGGGTACAGGTATCCTTCCAGGGTGGGCGCTTCGATCCCCAGCGATCGCACTTTCTCCGGATCGGCGGCCCGTTGTACGAACGCGGTGGAATCGATGCCGATCCTCGTCCGCAGGACCCGGGCCGTTTCCGGGATGGTCAGGCCCTCCGGTACGTTGACGCGATTGACCACGATCCTGCCCTCGACGAGCATGCTCAGGATCTGACCGGCATCCATGTAGGTCTCGATTTCGTAACGTCCCGCGTTTATGCCGTGCCCCACTTCCCTGTAACGCGCCAGCAGTTCGAACAGGATCGCGTGACGTACCACGCCCCGGTCCTCCAGTTCCCCGGCGACATCGGACAGGGTCATGCCGGGTTCGACGGTGTACTGGATGACGGTGTCGCGCTCGATCGCCAGGTTGGAGAACTGGTAAGCCACGACCAGCGCGGCCGTTCCGGCCAGCACGACGAGGACGATGGCAGCGGCAAGTAGCTTTTTCATGGGCGTGAATCCGGTTCCTTTATCGACCCCCGGCGGAAATCCAGGTAGTTCTGCAGCAGCAACGTGGCGGCGATCCGGTCCAGGCTGCCTTTGTTTCCCCGGGCCGTGCTGCCCATTTCATGCATGGCCCGACGGGCCGAAACGCTGGTCAACCGCTCGTCCCACGTACGTACCTCGCAGGCCACCCTCTTTCGAAGTAGGTCCGCCAGCGCCTCGACCTTCCCGGCCATTTCGCCCGCGGTCCCGTCCATGTGGACCGGCAGTCCCAGGATGATCTCCCGTACCTGATGTTCTTCGACGATGTCCACAATGGATGCGAGGGTTTCGTCCGTGCCGGCCGTATGGATCGTCTCCAGCCCCTGGGCGATCAGACCGGCCGGATCACTCAGGGAGAGCCCGATGCGTCTTTCACCGTAATCCACGGCGAGAACTCGTCCCGCCGGAGGTTGGACCGTTCCGGTTTCCGCGGGTGTGCCGGCATCAGCAGGAACGACGGTATCAGCAGGAACGACGGCATCAGCGGGATCATCGGCCAGGCCATCAGCGGCCAGGCTGTCACCGGCAAGGCCATGACCGGTCATGTCATCACCGGCCATGCCATCGGCGCCATGCGCGGGGAGGCCAGTCCGCCGTCCGCGCTTCGACTTCTGCCGTCGCGGCGCTGTGGTGCTGTGGGGTCTGTTTTTTCTGGGCATGTCGATCCTGCCTGTCTTACGTGGCGCTGGAATCCGCTCAGGGCGTAGCCGCCCGTTCCCGCTCGATCATCGGCGGCAGCCCGGTCACGCTGATGCGCCAGAGCAGGCGGCTGTCGCGGGGACTGCTGGCCGGTTCCAGCACCGTGGCCTTGTGCAATGTCGAGAAGGTGTCCCACGCACCGGCATCGCCCACCCTGAAGTCGTACTCGGTCACGTATTGAGGCTTGATGGCGTGGGCGGCCAGTTCATCCAGTAAATCGAAGGCTTCGTCGTCCGGCATGCCGACGATGCCGAAGGAACTGCCGCAGACGCCGTAGAGCGCTTTGCGGCCGGTGACCGGGTGTCGCTTGACCAGGGGATGGTAGACGTTCTCGACCCGGTCCTTCTGGTCCAGCGTCAGTTTTTCCGCCGAGGTCGAGGACTCTTCGTTCATGTCCGCCCGGTTGCCGTAATGATGCAGGACGGACAGGTTGTCGATCCGTTCTTTCATCTTCAAGGGCAGATCGTCGTAGGCGGTCATCTGGTCGGCGAAGTAGGTCGGACAGCCCCCGTCGGGCCATTGCCGGCCGAACACGACCGTGGAACTGTTGGGCGGGTCCTGGTAGGCCACGTCCGTGTGCCAGAAGGCCGCGCCTTCGTAGACGCCGATCGGACGTCCGTCTTCGAAAATGTTGGAGAGGTTGAGGATGGCCGGATGGTTCTCGTGTCGCAGGTGATCCAGGAAATGGGGCTTCTGCGCGCCGAACTCCCTGGTGAAGGCGTCGTAGCGGTCGAAGGTCATTTCCTGGCCGGGGATCACGATCAGGCCATGGATGTGAAACACCCGCAGGATTTCCCGCATGACGTCAGGTTCCAGGGGTTCCGACAGATCGACGCCGGATATCTCCATGCCGAATCCGGGCAGGGGTCTCGTAGATATTCGCATGGCGGTCACATCCTCCGGTTCGTCGTGGCGCTGTCCTTATTGCACTGCACCCTCTCCAATCAGCCGTCCTATGCCGGCGCGCCGTAGGGACTGTCTCGAAACACGGCCTTCAGGTCCCGCGCCCATCCCGATTCAGGCAGAAAGCGCGCGCAGTCATTCCAACCCGATTCGAGGGCTGCGCGGAACAGCGGTTCCGCCGATGACCGCGGCCACGCGCCGATCAGCCGGAACAGCGCGGGCGAGTACGCACCCGGTCTGGGCGATCCAGGCGGTCCGGACTGCCCGTCCGGACTGTCCGTTGCGGCTGGCCCGTCTTTCCCATCCGGCGCAGGCGGACCATCCGCTGCAGCCGGCTTCGGCCGGTTCATGGCGTGGACGGCCGCCGCGTAAAGGCGGTCATCGTATCGAGCCAGCAGTTCGTCGACCGGGGTCTCGCCATCCGGTACGGGTTCGTCCTCCGTCTTGATCAGCAACTGCAACAGGGGCACCATGGCCTCGTCGGGCAGCGCCTCTGCCGGGCACTCGAGCAGGGAGACATAGGCCGCGTCTCGGGTATATTCCGCACCCAGGCTGCCCAGGTGGCCGTACTGATCGCCGACCGGCGGCGGCGTCCCGTACGCTACCGGCGCCAGGGACCGCTCCGGGGGGAGGACCGTTTCCCCGTCCGACGGAAAGATTTCCCGGTAGGCCGTAAGGGTGAGCCGCTTGACCTCGTACGCGTACATGTCGGGGTGGACGTCCTGCACGCGATCCGCGGCGAACAGCAGCCACCCGGGTGCGTGTACTGCCTTGTCCCGGTAGAGTAAGGCGCGGACAGGCTCGGATGCCCCGTCGGCCAGGACACGCAGTTCGTCGGCATCGAGAGGCAGGCCCCGGACGGTACGGTGCGCCACGTCGAACAGTACCGCCACCTTCTTCACATCATTTTCGTCTTCGAGCTTCAACGACGATTTCAGGGTGTGTTCGGCGGCTCTACCAAGCCTTCCCAGCGGTTCGACTACCGCCCAACTGCCCTTTATTTCCGACTGTCCCCTACCGATCCAGCCTCCCCGGTTGAACCAGTTCGCGATCGTTCGAACGAGCAGGATCGCGACCACTATAAATAAGGCGACGATGAGTAGGCGTTGAAACATGATGGGCTAACGCGCGACTCCCAGCATGTCGATCACGATGCCGCAATAGGCTCGCGCGACACGGAGGGTGGACTCGATATTTACGAATTCGTTGGCCTGGCAGGTGTTTCCCCCTTCGGGTCCGTACACCAGCGTCGGGATGCCCCCGGTCACGGCAAAGTGATTCGTGTCGGCCACGCTCCTTGCCAGGGCGTATCGCACCGGCCGGCCGAGTTGCTCCTCGACCCGTTTCCGGGTGGTCTGGACGAACTTCGATCCGGGATCCACGATGTACGGCGCCGGCGCGGGCGTGGGCCGGTCGTCCCACGAGACGCGCCACTCGGACGCGATCGGCAGGGACCGGATCACCGCCTCGATGTCCTCCACGGCCTTGTCGATCGACTGCCCGGGCAGTATGTGCCGGTCGAGGACGACCCGCGCGTGTTCCGGCACGAGGATGATGTTTCTCCCCCCGCTGATTTCGATGACGCAGATCGTGCCGCCGAGTTCGAACTCCTCGTTCCAGCCCAGTTCGATCCGGTCCAGGGCCGTGATGATCGTCGCGGCGTCATGAACGGCGTTGACGCCCTCTCCAGTGTACGCGGCATGGGCCGTCCTGCCCGCCAGGTCGATTTTGATCACGTGACGGCCCCGCGAACCGATGCGCAGGCGTCCCGGCGGCGTGGGTTCGGGAATGAGGCAGCCTTCGCACCCCTCGAGCAGCCCGCTGTCGATCAGGGCGTGGGCGCCCCGGGACCAGTTCTCCTCGTCGGTCGTGGCGGAGACGATCAGGTCGCCGGCCAGTTCCGCCCCGGACCGAACGATGGCCTCCACCGCGGCGAGCACGGCCGCCGCCCCGGCCTTCATGTCGTGCGCGCCGAGTCCGTACAGACATCCGTCTTTGACCACGGGCGACCACGGGTCCGTCTCCCAGCCATCGCACGCATCGAAGGTATCCTGGTGGAAATTGAGCATGAACGCACGGCCGTTCCCGCGGCCGGGAATTCGCACGGCCAGGGTGTCGCCCGAATCCTCCACCGGAATCCGGTGGATCCCGACAAGACCGATCTCGCCGAAAAACCCGTGGAGCATGTCGCCCAGTGCCCGTTCGTTTCCCGTGACCGACGGGATGGCGACGAGCCCTTCGATCAGCTCGGTGATACGCTCGTGTGTGATGGACGTGGTGATGGCTTCCAGGGTCATGTGTCCGGTCGTTTCGATGCGCGCTCCGAGGCCCGTATTCATCGGTCTTCCGCTCCTTTTCATGATACAACGTAAAGCCCTGGCAGACAAGAGAATTATCTTGACATTCAGGGCCTTGCGCCTTAGTTATACCAGCGCTTCAGGGGCTGTTGGAATTCATACATTTTACCGGAGTCAGACATGGCATCAGAGATCTACGACGTGGCAGTGGTCGGCGGCGGGCCCGGGGGGTACGTTTCGGCGATACGGGCGGCCCAACTGGGCTTGAAATCGGTGGTGATCGAGAAGGACAAGCCCGGCGGCGTGTGCCTGAACTGGGGGTGCATTCCCACCAAGGCGCTGCTGAAGAATGCCGAGCTCGTACTGACCCTGCGCCACGCCGAGGATTACGGCATTTCCTGCGACAACCTGCAATTCGACATGGGCAAGGCCGTGCAGCGCAGCCGCAAGGCCGCCGACACACTGGCCGGCGGCATCAAGTTCCTCCTCAAGAAGAACAAGGTGGATCTCGTCAGCGGCCACGGCCGCCTGACTTCGGCCACTTCCATCGACGTGGCGAACGGCAAGGGCGAAACAAAGACCGTAAACGCCCGTTCGATCGTCCTGGCGACGGGTTCGCGCTCCAAGGCGATCCCGGCCGTTCCGGTGGACGGAAAGCGGATCATCACCAGTACCGAGGCCATGCTGATCGAAGAGCCGCCCGGATCGATGACCATCATCGGCGGCGGTGCGATCGGCGTGGAGTTCGCCTACTATTACGCGGCCTACGGCACCGAGGTCACCATCGTCGAGATGCTGCCTCACCTGCTGCCCGTTGAAGACGAGGAAATCAGCGAAACGCTGGAAAAGAGCTTCGCGAAACTGGGCATCGGGATCAAGACCGGGGCGCGCGTCGAATCGGCCGAATCGGGTTCGGACGGCACCTCGGTGACCGTAACCGTCGACGGGGAGGAAGAAACGTTGAAAGCCGACGTCACGCTCCTGGCCATCGGCCGCGACGCGAATATCGAGGATATCGGGCTGGAAGCACTCGGCGTCGAAACCGACCGGGGCTTCATCAAGGTGGATGAGGAGTGCCGGACGACGGTGTCCGGCGTGTATGCCATCGGCGACGTCACGGGCCCGCCCCTCCTCGCCCACAAGGCTTCCGCGGAAGGGATCAACCTGGTGGAGCGGCTCGCGGGCCATCCATCGGCGCCCATCGATCGCGAGAACATCCCCGCGTGCACCTATTGCCAGCCACAGGTCGCCAGCGTCGGCCTTACCGAGGCGCAGGCCGCCGCGGAAGGGCGAGAAATCCAGGTTTTCAGAATGCCCTATCGCTCCAGCGGCAAGGCCGTGGCAGCCGGCCAGACGGACGGCATGGTCAAGCTGATCGCGGACGCGAAGTACGGCGAGATCCTCGGCGCGCACATCATCGGCGCGGACGCCACGGAACTGATCGGGGAGATCTGCACCGCGCGGACGCTGGAATCGACCACCCGGGAACTCCACAAGACCATTCACGCCCACCCCACGCTGTCGGAACTGGTCATGGAAGCCGCCGCCGGGTTGGAAGGCGCGGCAATCCACATCTAGGGCTGCCCGCATGCCTCGCGTGGTTCGTACGGCCCGCTGTTTTCTAGCCGCCTTCGTCCTCATCGCCGGGCCCGTGGTCCTGGGTTGCGATGCCAGCCCCGGCTTTCCCGCAAACAGGCTGTGACCCGGAAGCCGCCGCCGGGCCCGTTCGGGACGTGAAAGCAGTTGCCGAATACATCCGCATTGGTGTACAGTAACGGGAGGACTCAACCTGTACAGGATACGCCATGCCTGAGACCCATCTCGAGGCCGACCCGCGACTGAGCGCACCGATGCGCCGGCATCTCCGTTCGCTTCACCTGGCTACGGTGGAAGCCTACCGGACCTGGTGCCGGGAGAACGGTTTCAACGTCCGGCTCAACAAGACCCTTCCGCAGCGGCGGCGGGAACTGGCCTCGTCGCAAAAGACCACGAAACAGCACCGGATCGACGCGGAACTCGAAGCGCATATCTCCGCCCTGGGCCTGGGCACGGTCGCGGAGTACCAGGCGTGGTGCCAGGCGCACAGCGCCGGAGACGGCCTTCAGAAGAGCAAGGCGCAACGCCGGCATGAGATCCGGATCGAGCAGCAGTCACGCAGCCGGGAGAAAGCCGACCGGTCCTCCGCCAGCCAGCACCGGCGGCGCCGGAAAGACCTGCTGAAGCGGATCGCCGGCGGCGAGGTCGACGACCGGGAACTCACCAGTCCCGTGCTGCTCCGGGTGCGCTACCTCTTTCAGAATGGGCTGCTCGATCCGAAGGCCCGGTCCGCCTTCCTGGCGCTTCTCCTGCACGTCGAAAGACAGGGCAGGCTGTTTCATCTCAAGCCGGTCGTACCCCAATACGGACCGCAGCCGGCCAACAATTTCGTGGACGGGCTGGCGTCGCTGGCCGCCTGGCACGGCCGCTGGATCCGGAAAGTGGAGGCGTGGAAACCGGACAGCCACAACGGCCGGCGGCAGTTCGGCGCGCTGGCGCGCCATCTCCTGGCCGAATACGACGTGCCCGCATGCATGGACACGGCTTTTTTTGCGGGTATGGAATCCGAGGCGAGGACGCGGCAGGACTGGTTCGTTCATGTCGGTACCGGCCAGAACATCCGCAAGGCCGCCATACCACTGCGATTCACCAAGCGCATGGCCCACGAATTCATACTGTCCGCACCGTCCGGATACACGGTGGACATGGCCCTTCGCTGGGCCCAGGTGATCGGGATGGGCGGCGACGACCTGCTGGCGGAGGCGGTGTGCGATTCGATGCTCGGGGAAAGGTTCGAGGACGGGCCGTTCTGGGAGACCGTGCTGCACTTCTTCGTGAACCATCCCATGCTCGACGTGGCGCACGTGGGTCCGATCGTAGACTACGTCCATCACCGGAGGACCGTCGTCCAGGAGCAACGGGATCCGGACGGTACCGTTCGCGCCATCGATCCTCCCGAACCGGATTTCACCATGAAGGGCCGCACGCCCGAATCCATGCTGCGGCGGGTGGACGCCTGGCATCGCGGGTTGAATCGATCTCAGCCCAGGAAACCCCGCCAGTGGGCATCCTGCGGGGTAGATGGATACACGTGGGTGGACGAAGACGAAAGGGCGGGGGAGATCCGGACCTGGCGCATCGAGGAGATCCGCAACAGCCGGGACCTGGCCTACGAGGGCAAGCATATGAAGCACTGCGTGGCCTCGTACCTGACCTCCTGCGCGAATGGGACCCGGTCCATCTGGTCCATGAAGGTCGATTACCTGGGGTCCGGAGCGACCAGAAACGTGCTGACCATCGAACTGCTCAACAACAGGAAGTATATCCGGCAGGTGCGCGGCCGCAGCAACAGCCGGCCCACGGACGCCCACAGCGGCCGCGCGCAGGAAGGCTGGAACGTGCTGACCATGTGGGCGGACCAGGAGGGCCTGACGCTTCCGGGCGCCAGGTCGCGGGCCATGCGCAGGATTTAGCAAAAAAGAAAGCGACGGCATTTGGGCGGCCGCATGGGAAGCGGCAAGGAATGCCGTCGCTTAGATGATTGGATATGCTCCCGCGGGGCGCCGGAGTCATATCGAATCCTTGATCATTGGCGGGCAATCGATCGTGGCCGTGATGCAATCACGTGTTCGATGCCTGCCTGTACTACTCTATTGGACTCCTGAACGCCAAAAAAGATGCATTAAATCGGCCGTAGCCTACGTATTCGCGATCCCGGCCCATGTATTCGCGAACCCGGAAGACCAGGGCCCCACTAGTGCACCCTCGAACAATGCAAATCGAAACGATTACCTTTCTCGCCGCAATTGTGGGGTACGCCGGGTTGACCGCGAATATGGTCCTGGTCGCCGCGGACCGGCACCGGCCGAAATACATGACGCCGGTCGCGCTAATCGTTTTCGCTCATGTCTTAATGATCTGGCTCTTCCGGTACGAATGGGAGATTGACCAGGCCACGAGAAACGGATACGCAGGGTTTGTTATATTCCATGCCGCGTTGCTCGGCATTCTGGCCGCCCCGCTAGTCGGGAACCGGTGGGCGAGGCGGCTCGTGGGCATCTCGTTCCTCGTCGCCGCCATGGGGGCCAGCGGCGCCGTTATGCGTTACGACGAAGTGGCGGTCTACCGGCTGCCCGTTTTCGTTTGCGATCTTGTCGGCCTTTCTGCACTGGCTTATTGGATATACGGGCGGTACAGAACACGGGGGACTTGGCGATGATGAGCCTGGCTGAACAGAAGGCCTTTTTCGAGGAAGAGGGATACCTGGTCGTCGAAGACGTGCTGTCGGGAGACGAACTGGCCGGATGTCGCGAGGAAATCGAACGCCTGCACCGGCTGTCTGCGGAACTCGAATCCGCCGGCGATCCGGCCTCCTCGCAATTCCAGCGCGAGCCCTACGCGAAGGGCGCGAACCGGCCGGACGGCCTGCCCGTGCTGAGGAAAATCGAAAACACGCGGGAAATCTCGCCGTTCTTTCGCGCCCTCTCCGTCCATCCCGGGCTGCTCCGGGTGCTGGGTGAATTGCTCGGTCCCGACCTGCTGCTGTTCCGCAGCACCCTGATGCTCAAACCGGCTTTTCACGGTTCCGCCCACGCGCCGCACCAGGACTCGGCCTACTGGCCCATCGAACCGCCCGCGCTCGTGACCGTCAGCATCGCCCTGAACGACGCCACGACCGAGAACGGCTGTTTCAAAGTCATCCCGCGCAGCCACACCTGGGGTCTGAAAGACTGGGGTCTTATCGCGCAGGCACAGGATGCGGAACCCGCGCACGAGCGCGACCTGCAAAATGCCCCGCAGATCGAGGTGCCGCTGAAGGCCGGCAGCGCACTCTTTTTCCACAGCCTGATGGTACACGGATCCGGCCCCAACCGGTCCCCCCACCCACGCAATACCGCCCTTTACGCTTACTTCCCGCCCCATGTCCGCTACGTTCCCGGCAAAGGCGGCCCCGGGGAGAAAACCTATCCTGTGGCGTGCGGACTGGATGGCAGGAAGACCTTCACGCTGGAGACCGCGGGTCAGAAAGCTTAGGCCCCGGCAGGCGTAAGCCGGCCCGGGGTCATCTTCCCGCAATGAAACAAAAAAAGTGAATTAAACTTCCGTTTGAAATAATAATAAACTATATAGTAACTATACATCCTATTTAATGATGGCATCTCGGTTTGCGCACCGGCTTCCATTCCTGAACGCATCCATTCCTGAGGCCAGTCCGCACCGATTCGGGAGAGACTTCATGCGAAACACGGAAGTACAAGAGACCAACGAGGTACTGAATGAACTGCGTGGCGAGTTGCACGAGGTAGTCATCCTTTTGTCCACGATCGCCCGGCACATCGACGATTTCCGTTACGAGACCCACAAGTTGAACCGGTATCTGCGTAACATGACACGCGAAGAACAGTCGAGCGCCTAGGCCGACCAGCCTGACCGCGAGCTTCCGATGTATTTTGACCAGGGATCTTTCGATATCCGATGCGAGTGGGGCATGGAGGGGCTCCAGGAACTGCTGCCCGTCACCCGGGCCGTAGTCATCGTCGATGTCCTGTCTTTTTCTACCAGTGTGGACATTGCCGCGGGAAACGGCGCGCTGGTCTACCCTTACCGCAGCAGGGACCAATCGGCAGCGGCCTACGCCAGGTCCCGGAATGCCCTGATGGCCAATGCCACGCGGGAATACGAAGGGGGCGGTTATTCACTGTCCCCCTCCTCCCTGCTGGACATCCCAGCCGATACAGCCCTGGTCCTTCCCTCTCCCAATGGGTCTACGCTATCCTTCTCGACCGGTGATACCCCCACTTTCGCCGGTTGTATCCGGAATGCAACGGCCATTGCCGGCGTGCTGCGGCAGTACGAGACCGGCATCAGCATCATCCCCGCGGGTGAGCGCTGGAAGCAACAGCAAACCCTCAGGCCCGCGATCGAGGACCTGATCGGCGCGGGGGCCGTCATTCATGCGCTGGAAGGCACCCGGTCACCGGAAGCCGAAACCGCCGCCCGGGTTTTCGAGGCGTTCAGGGACGACCTGGAATCGGTCCTCAGGGGGTCGGGGTCCGGCAAGGAGTTGATCGGCAGGGGTTTCGCGGAGGATGTGCGGCTTGCCGCGGCGCTGGACGCGAGCCGTTGCGTACCGGTGTTGAAGGACGGAGCGTACCGTTCATATCACGCACCCGGCAGCGCCGATGCGTGATAGCAGGTTCCTCACACTTCGTATGTCTGCCACGTACCCAGACAACCGTGGCCGCGCCGGACGTGTAGCATTCGTTTTTCGGGTTCGGCGATGTATCCTGAAATCGAGTGCATCCCGACTGCGCCGTGCCGGCAGATCCCGCCGGGATCGTTTTCGTGATCGGCCAGTATTTCTTTGATCGTGTCAACGGTGATCGTCCCCCAGCACGCCTCGACAAGTTGCCGGATGCGGTCCAGCCGGGGACAAGAATCTGGCAGGTATCCGCGTTCGTGGCCGGCGAACGCGGGGGTCAGGTAGTGGTTGGTGTGCAGGCAGGCGTCCGGATGAGCGTCCCGGTACCGGGCAATCCCCTCGGGCCGTATTTCCACGGTATCGATGCGTCCCTGTCCGTCGCACAACACCAGGTTGGCGGCCGAACAGGTGCGGTGCCTGGAAAGAAGCTCCACGCAGTCTTCGACCGTCCGCTGCTCCAGGACCAGGCGCTTGATCGGGTAATGGGGCAGTCCCATCCGCCAGGTACATCCATAGAGGGCATTGGCGAAATGGGCCACGCCGTGCTCGTTCATACCGGAATAGCCCAGCTGTCCGGCAAAGGTGAACATCAACGCCCGGGGCCGGCCGTCGCCGGGTTTTACCCGTAACAGCAGCGCGACGTCGGCGTATTCCGGCTCGAGATCCTGATTCTGTCCCGCCAGCGTGTTTCCATCGGCCGTGGCCGACCGCGTCAGCGCGAAGGCGGTGCAGGCTCCGACCGACTGCTGCGCGGCCTCGGCGCGGGCCTGGCACAGGACCGCTTCTTCCAGGCTGATGCCCGCACCCGCCGCCAGCCCTCGCACCTCTTCCGAGAAGGCCGGACTCATGCGCTCCATCAGCGGCCAGAAACCCATGGCGTTCCGGCATAGCGTATCCCGGGACATCCCGGTCAACCGGTCGATCCATCGCAGGTAATTCCGGACGAGACCGGAAGCCTGCGCGCCGTGTTGATATCCCATCTCGTAGCTGCTGCCCTCAACTTCGATCAGCGGGAATGTGTGATCAGGCATAGTATCCTTACCGGGTTTCAACGCGGGTTCCCCGGGTATGTCCACGTCCGCCACCCCTGAAGCATCGGGAAATAGAGACCCAGGCTGACAGGCCCGGATTCCAGCGACTGCAGAACGCTCGCATAGCCCTCCAGCTGGCTTCGGTACCGCTGCTGTTCGTTGTCCAGAAAACCCTCGAGGTCCCCGCCGGTATGGGCGCTGGTCTTGTAGTCGATGATCCAGCGCGTGCCTTCGAAGACGAAGGTCCGGTCCACCACGTATCGTTGGGGGCGGCCGTCGAGGACCGTGGTCAGGGCAAGCTCTCTTTCGTCCTGCGGGTGCCTTGTCAGTATCCAGCGACCCCTTTCGTCGGCAACCGTGTTTCCCAGGGCGGCCAGTGCCCGGGAAACCGCCTCGTCCAGCTTTTCACCGGCCAGTCCTTCCTGCCTGAGCGCCGTGCGAAGTGTATTCTCATTGAATTCCAGGCGATCCGGCGCGTACATGCGCTGCAGCATCTGGTGCACGACGATGCCCACCCGGCGCTGAAGTTCGGTCACCCACTCGAAGGTGGGATGTCCCGACTCGTCGCTGTCGGGATCCGACGGATCGTAGAGCGGTTTGAAGTCGATGTCTTCGGGCGGCGGTCCGGGCGTCCAGTCCGCGACCAGGCGTCGGAGCGGCACCCCCCGGGGTTTCGCCGCGGCTGCGACGCGTTCCGGGTCTTTTCCTGCGTAGTCCTTCAGCGCTTCCATGAACTTCGGCTCCACGGCGTGCCAGATCCTCGCCAGCAACGTCCGCGAACCCGGCGTCTTCAGGGCGTCGTTCTCCGGATCGGGCAGGGCGTGCCCGAGCAGATGCAGACATTGCCGAGCCCTGGTGGCGGCCACGTAGAGCAGCCGGGTCCTTTCGTTCTCGCGCTTTTGCGATTCAATGCGGGCAAGGTAGGCGTAGAGCGGGTCCTTCTCACCGCCGGTGGCGCGAATAGGCGCCAGAAGAAGCCGGGACCGGCCGCCGCGGGCGTATTCGTGCCACATGAGCAGCCTCGGATCCTCCGATCGCGGAACGCGACCCAGGCCGGGCAGGATGACCGTATCGAACTCCAGCCCCTTGGCCCGGTGAATGGTCAGCAGCTGCACGTCCCCGGCGGCTTCGATGTCGGAAGGCGCGAAAAGGCGTGCGACGTCGTCGGCGAAGGCTTTCTCGTCCGGGATCCCCAGACCGTCCTGAACCCGTTCCAGCAGATCGAGAAACGCGGCGGCGTCTTCGCGCTCTGTCCGGGTTTCCAGGCAGTCCGGTCCGCCCAGCGCGGACCAGACGCCCTCCACCAGCCGGCGGACGGGCAACCTTGCGCGGAGGGCGAAGGCATCGGCGAGTACGGGCAAAATGCGGCCGATCCTGGACCGGGCGTCCGGTGACAACCGCTCCCGTCGCACAGGGTCCTGAAGGAGATCCCATACGGCGGACGGGGCGTTGCCTCCAGCCAGGGCGTCGCCTCCGGCCAGGGCTTCGAGGTCCGTCAGCGTGAGGCCGCACCATGGCGCGCGCAGTATGGCCAGCCAGGCCAGCCGGTTGCCGGGATGCAGGAGCGCCCGTGTGAGCGCCAGCAGGTCCCGCACCACCGGGCGGTCCCCCAGGGCGTCGATCTCCACGGCACGGAATCTTATCCCGTTCCTTCTCAGGGCGGAAACGATGCCGGCCAGATGACTGCGGGCGTGGACCAGCACGGCGATGGTCCCGTCCGGTCGCCGCACCTGCGCCTCGGCGATAATTTCGACGACGCGTTCGGCTTCGGCCTCCTGGTCGCGGGCGAGGAAGGGATGGAAGCGGACGCAACTAACGGGATGGTCGGCCTTGAATGCCTCGGAGGGCTCATAGGTCACCGCACCCGAAAGGATGTCCTCGCTCAGGGGGAATGCGTCGCGCAACACGCGGTTGACCCAATCCACGACGGGTGGATGCGAGCGGAAGTTCACCGAAAGCGCGAGAGGGACCGGGTTGACGGCGCCTACGCCGTGCTGCCGGGCCTGGAGGAAAAGCCCTACCTCCGCTTCACGAAAACCGTAGATCGATTGCATGGGATCGCCCACCAGGAACAGCGTCCGGCCATCATCCGGGCGCCAGTCCCTGATCAAGCGGATAAGCAGGCCGTACTGACTCTGGGAGGTGTCCTGGAACTCGTCGATGAGTAGATGCATGATGCGATCATCCAGGTTCCGGGCCAGGTCGGTGGGTGCCTCGTCCGGACCCAGGGCGGCCCGCGCGCGGATGCCGATCTCCGTGAAGTCGACGCATCCCTCTTCCTGGAAGATCTTCCTGAGCTGTCCCACCGCCACGGGAAGCAGGATCATCAGCGCGTTCAGGACGTCCCATTGCCTCTCATCGAAACGGGGAGCGGGCAGGGTGCGCAGCTCGTGCAGCGATTCGGCGGTTTCCGGGTCCAGTTCGATGCGGGCAAGTCGTTCTTTTGCGTCGCGTCCGGCGTCGGTCGGCGGGAATCCCTGGTTGACGTTCAGGGACCGGCGCCGGGTTCCCTGTCCGGTCAGGAGCATCTCCACGATCCCGATCCAGGAAGGGAGGGATTCGGCATCCGACCCTGGAAACCCGGTCATCTCGTGACATGCGTCGATCGCACTCGCCCGGTTGCTCGCACGCAGGTTCGAAGCCGAGAATCGGGCAAGTGCGGCGGTCTCGTCCCTGAATTGCTCGGGAAAACCGGCCCGGACCGCTGCAAGGGCGCTCTCGACAACCTCCCGGAGGGAAGCCTCCAGGTCTGCGCGCAGCGCCTCGGGTCCATGGGACGCCGGGGCATCGCCGGCCACTCCGGTATCGCCGGCCACTCCGGTATCGCCGGCCACTCCGTTATCGCCGGCCGCACCGGATTCGTCGGCCGCTTCGGGCCCGCTGTGGGTCGGGGTTTCGCCGGCCGCACCGGTATCGTCCTCTGTGGTGGGCCTGCCGAATGCCGGAGATTTACGTATCCCACGGTGGTGCCCACTATGGGCTACGTGCCGCATCCACTGGTCCCTGGTACCGAGCATGACGCTCAGTAACTGCTCGACTCGCCCGAAGTGGTTGTCCAGGTGGGCAAGCAGTACGGCCACCGCCCCGGTCACGTCCCCCGGCGTCCCTTCGGCATCCAGCATGGACACCGTCCGGCGAGCCGCGCGAGCGTACAGGTGTCCCGCGTCATCCACCGGCCGGAGCGCCGCGCCCATGCGGGAGACCCAGGGCATCCTGCGCACCAGCATGGCGCAGAGCGAGTCGATCGTCTGGATGCGCAGGCGCGCCGGATGCTCGGTCAACCGCCAGTCCAGCCGGTCGTTCCGGGCAACGGCTTCTCGCGCGAGCTGCCAGGTGTGGGCTTCGTGTGGCGTCGCGGGTCGTGGTCCGGCGGCGCTTCCGAGGGCCGCGACGATGCGATGGCGCATTTCCGCGGCGGCCTTGCGGGTGAAGGTAATGGCCACGACGGCCTCCGGCCGGTCCACCCGGGCCAGCAAGGCCAGGAACCGCTGGATCAGCAACTCGGTTTTGCCGGACCCAGCGGGCGCCTGGACGATGAACGACCGGGCCGTATCGAGCGCCTCGAGACGTTGCTGCTGGTCCGTTGCAGGTTCAACCACGGTCTTCCTCCGGTATCTCCTGATCATCCAGCGCCTGGGCTTCCAGCGGTTCCACCGCTTCCACTGGTACCTCTGCTTCCTCCAGTTCCACCGTCCCCTGGCTTATCCGGCACAGGGACGGCAGTTCGCAGTATCTGCAGGTCTTGGCGGGGTCCTTGGGATCCACGTGCGCCCGGCCTTCCCGGTAGTCGCGACCGAGTTCATCCAGCACCGTTCTCCAGTCGCTTATGGTCTGCGCAATCGGCGGCTGGTTTTCAGGTACCCGGACCCCCGGCGCGATATCCGGAGATTCGGCCAGTCCCCTGAATCCCAGGTCACCCGTCCGCAGCTTCGCGAATAGTACGCCGGCCACCTCGGCTTCCGCGGAAACGGCGTATATTGGCAACTGTGGTTCCTCCGGTCTCGCACCCGCCCAGTCGGCAGGGCCGCATTCCCCGGACTTGTAATCCAGGATGACCAGCTTCCCGTCCTCCAGGCGGTCCACCCGGTCCACCCGGATATTTACCTCGATACCGCCGACTTCAACCGACCGGATTTCCTCCTGGTCGACCACCATGAATGGCTTCCGCTGCCATTCCAGCCCCATCCATTCACCGATGATGCGCACCAGCCTGGCCTGCTCGATCTCCGCAAGACGGGGATTGCGCGCAAGCCGGCCACCCAGGATCCGCCGGACCTCGGGTTCGACGTGCCCTCGTACAAGATCCGCCAACTCCTCCTCCGTCACTGTCAGCAGGTGCCCGTGAGATTTCAGCCGTCCCCAGACCCGTTCGAGCACGCGGTGCAGAAGCCTTCCCCGTTCGAGCGCGTTCAGGCCGGGTTCTGGTTGCTCCAGCGCCCTGGCGCCAAGTCGCAGTTCGGCAAAGGCCTTGAACGGGCAGGCCGCCTGAAGCTTGAACAGGAAGGTCCCGCCCTTGAGCGCCACGTCGTCGCTCGCAGGTCCGTAGTGGTCGTCCAGGACCTCCAGAACGGAAGCGCCGGGGAACCCGTCCTCGTCACCGCGGATCCCTTCCTCGTCTCCGGGCTGCGGAGGGATGCCCAGGCCGTCGGCCGAGGTCTCGGGCAACATGCGAACGAGCGGACTGACGGCCAGGTCCGCATCCTCTTCCCGCTCGGGATAACTGACGACGACGGAAGGCGAGGATGAGAGTAAGCGTGAAGTGTGCATCCGGGTGGACTCGAGTTCCCTTTTCGGCGACGACCTGGGCAGGCCGTAACGGCGTTGAAGGCGTACCGGAATGAACGGGTCGGGCGCGGGATCGGCCGGCCAGGCGCCGTCATGCAGGCCCATTAACCAAAGCCGGTCGAAACGAAAGTCGTAGCTTTCCAATACGCCCAGAATCTGGACGGGGGCCGGTGCGGATTCCGGTTGAAACTGCTGGCTCGAGGCCAGGTTCCTCAGTGCGTCCACAGCGCCGTGAAGCGGAACGCGTCCGAACACGTCGTCCAGGTTGGCCAGATCGGTAAGCGATTTACCCCAGGTTTTAAGGGTCTGGTATTCGATGCTGTCGAGCGTGCGGTCTCCGGGCCATCCAATGTCGCGAAGGAACGCGGAAAGGACCGGCGCCCAGTCACTGGGCAGCCGCGAAGTCTGAAGCGTCCTGTACGTTTCCGTCCAGGTCTCGAGGAGTGTCACGAGTTTGGGACACCGGTCCGCGTCCTTTCGTTTCCGGGCTAGCCTGATTACATCCGCAAAGGACACGTCCGGTGCACCGCCGGCGCGTAGTTCCGCGTCCAGCAAGGCGCGGCTGGTCAACTCTTCAGCAGCCGCGGGTAGAAAGGGGGATCGCAGCACGCGGCCGGCTTGATCGACGGAGAGATCTCCAGGATCGATACCAAGAAACAGGAACGCCGTCTGAATGACGGGATATTCATCGAGCGTACGTCCGAGGTAAATGTTAAAGCACCGCGACGGGTCGAGGTCCGGCCGGAGCCGATTCCGGGGGTGCATCACCTCGCCGAATACACGCTCGATTTCGTCTCTTTGCTGATTCAGATCGGTCACGACGATGCCGATCCGGTACGCCGGGTCGTGCGCGTCCGGATCGCTTTCCAGGCAATGGCGCGCCCATACGGCGGCGGCACGGATCTCCCGCCCGGCATCGGCGTAGCCCACGCGCACGGCATCGCCGGCTTCCTCGGTTTGAGCGCGCTCCCGGACCTTCACGCCGCGGCGTGCAAGGGCGTCGATCAGGCGTTTCTGCACCGGCGATAGCTCGGGAAATCCCGCGAATTCGATCTCCTCGGGCGCCGGTGCCGCTCCCCGGTCGATGAGATCAGCGACCGACGCAGGTAATTCGGCGTTCGAAATCCAGCCGTTGCGTTGGAAGCGTGCCTGAAACGTCCGGGCCCAGTCCAGGAAAGCCCGGGCGTCTTCGGATTCGTTCCACGCCTCGGCGTCGAGTGGTATCGCCCAGCTGCACAGGCGTTCCCAGGATCTGGCGGCGGCCTCCGCCGTCGAGGGAATATCCAGCAGCGAGTCTCCGGCCATGGACCGGATGACGTCTTCCCAGACCAGCCGTTCTTCGGCCATACTAAGCAGGCGGTCCACCGTTGCCGGTTGATCCGAGAACAGCCCGTTCTTCCACGTATCCGATAGCCATGCGGACAGCGGCATAATCTGTTCGGTAGGCCACGAAGTCCGACCCGCCGCCTCCTGATCCCGATCATGGACGAGACGGAGATCGTGTGCGAGGTGGATAGTCTCGGTCAAAATGGTCATAGAGGTAGTACCCTGGAGAATCCGTTAGGCGGTCCAGGCGAAAAATGGACAGTTACGACCCGCGTCCGGGGCTCGGATCAGAAAAAGGTGGCGATGCGCGTGATTTGAGGAAAGCAGTTTCTGGCAGAACAACGCGCCAAATATAATAAAATAAATCGAATTGTTAATTAATTTAATCCGTATTATTCGATTTTAAAAGATATTGCTTGACATAGCCTAAGTGTCAACGGCATAAGTAAATAGAAAGCCATGCACACGAGTTGCAGTTCGTTTTGCACCGCAGTGTGCATAGAAGCCGGGTCTTATTCAAAGCCGGGTTCTATACAGTATACAGAAACCAGGTAGAAGGCGCATACGATTGTCGAAGTGCGAGCGAGACTATGGATAAACACCGGAAAGGGAATTTAACGGACCGGTTCGTGTCCGTGGTGGACCAGCTGAATCGCCTGATGTCCGGCGGGAACTGGGTCAGGCTGCGGATACTGGATCTGAACGTCCATCACGTCAACACGCTTCAGGTGTTGAATCAGAACGGACCGCTGCGCATGAGCACGATTGCCGATCACCTGGGCAGCACGCAGTCGCACGCCACGAACGTTGTCAAAAAACTGGTCGACCGGAAGTACCTGAACAGAAAATCGGACCCGGATGATCGAAGAGTCGTGATCTGCGAAATCACGGCTATAGGCAAGCTGATTGCAGGCCGGTACCTGGAACTCGTCACGCAGCGCGCGACCAACATGGCCGAGGTGTGGGACGAAGAGCAATTGGAATCCGTCGTCGCATCTCTGGAGTTGTTCTGCCGCGATGAAGCGGCGACGCGGGACCGGAGCGGTTCCAGTTCGGGCTAAATCACGTAGCGGGGAACAATCACGTAGCGGGAAACCTGGATTGCTGACTCGAAAAACCGGTTCCTGCCCTACCGTGCCAACCGCTAATCCACCTCCCTCGCCAGGGTCGTGACCGCTTCGACCAGCGTGTCCAGCTCGGCCTCGCTGGTGTAGAACGCCACCGAGATCCGCACGCCGGTCGGTTCGTTGATGTAGGTGCCCCGCTGGGTGATTTGCCAGCGATTCCGGAGTGCCTCGGAGACTTCGTTTCCCTCCATGCCCTCGATGGCGAAAGCGACGATGCCGGACTGGGTATCGGCGCGGCGCGAGCTGATGACCCGCACGCCGGGAATGGCGTCGAAGCGCGTGCGCAGCGATTCCGCTTTTCGTCCTGCCTCTTCCGCGATGGCCTGGGGACCCCCAATGCCGTCCATGAATTCGAGACTGGCGCGGAGACCCTGGTAGAGCATGCTCGAGGGCGTTCCGGTCTCGTACTGGCGGGCCGTGCCATCGGGCGCGTGCGGCCGTCGAAGGGGCTTCAGTATCCGCTGCGCGTCTTTCCGCACATAGAGAAACCCGGTACCCATGGGCGCGAGCATCCACTTGTAGCAGTTGGTGGCGTAGAAATCGCAGCCCATGTCGTGCAGGTCCACCGGGAACTGCCCGACGGCCTGGCAGCCATCCCAGAGCGTGAGAATGCCGCGCTCCCGCGCGAGCGCGCAGATCTCCCGGGCGGGCAACCGGGTCCCGGTGTCCGTCGTGACGTGGCTGAAGCAGAACAGTCGGGTTCGCGGGGTGATGATGTCTTCCAGTCGATTTAGGAGAACGTCCTTGTCCTGGTCGATCTCGACCACCTTGACGATCGCCCCCACCCGGTCCGCCAGGCCCTCGGCGGCCTGCAGGGGTACCGGGTGTTCTTCATTGGTGATGATCACCTCGTCGCCCGGCTGCCAGTTTAACCCGCCGAGTACCATACCGTACCCCTCGCCGGTGCTCATCGTCAGCGCGATTTCCCCGGCATCGGCACCGAAGAACCCGGCGATCCTGGCCGGCATTTCCGAGGCCGCCTGTTCCACCTTCGTGTACAAGTCGGCAGGACCCACACTGCCGCTGAGCATCTGCTGATAGCCATCGGCCATCGCCGTGATCACACAGACCGGCGACTGGCCGATTCCTCCGGTGTTCAGGTAGGTGCCGAACTGCAGCCCCGGCATCTGATCTCGAATCTGTGCGATATCCATGGGCTTTCCTCTCATGGAGGTTTCCTCTCATGGGCTTTCCTCTTCTCCCTAGTCCGCGAGGTGTCTACGGAAGAAGCCCACGGTGAGGTTCCACGCCTGCGCCGCCGCCGTCTCGTTGTACCGGGGCGTGGAGTTGTTGTGGAAACCGTGGAGCGTACCCTCGAACATGTGCATTTCGTACGTCACGCCGTTCGCGCTAAGCGCTTCCTCGTACTCCGGCCACATGGCGTTGATGCGCCGGTCGGTCCCCGCGTAGATGATCATCAGGGCCGCCTCGATCTTAGGCACGTCCTCGCTCGCTGCCGTGGCACCGTAGTACGGCACGCCGGCGTCCAGGTCGCTGCCGAGGGCCACCGCGAGGCGATTGGTCATGCCCCCGCCCCAGCAGAAGCCCGTGGCGCCGAGCCGGCCGTTCGAAAGGGCATGGCTCTTCAGAAACCGCGCGCTGTTGATCATGTCCCGGTCCAGCTTCTCCCGGTCTAGGCTCCGATGCATGGTACGGCCGTCGTCATCGTTGCCCGGGTAGCCGCTGATCGGAGCCAGTCCGTCCGGGGCCAGCGCGAGGAACCCGGCCACGGCCGCGCGCCGCGCCACGTCCTCGATGTAAGGGTTCAGGCCCCGGTTCTCGTGGAAAATTATGACGGCAGGAAAGGGCCCGTCGCCGGTGGGCAGCACGAGATATCCCCTCATGGTCCCGGAGTTACCGCCGGGTGACGGATACTCGACGTACGTACCCTTGATCCGCCGGTCGGTGAAGGAGATCGTCTGAGCCTCGGCGTAGCGCGGCAGGAGCGCCTGCGCCATCGAGAGCGCGGAGACGCCGCCGATCGTGATCGCCGCGGCGCGACTGAGAAACGTGCGCCGGTCGATGTAGCCGTGACAGTACTCGTCATACAGTTCGAAGACACGCGGGTCGATCTTTTCTTCGGGTGGTTTTGCTTCGGGTGGCATGGGTTGTCGCTCCTACGGGGTGGCGGATGCTGATTTGATCATGCAGGCCGGGGCCGGTTTTTGGTGATCGTGCTTGCTTGTGTCGGACGCGGGTCTATGTCCTGTGTACGCACGCTTGCATGCAGCCGAGTAGTTCCGGCAGGTGTTTACGACAAATGACTATGCGGAATGTTAGACCGTCATGTCTTTGGATTAACAGGTATAAAATAGATATGAATGAACCCCGGGGTCAATTCAAAGTCCAGGCATGATCCAGGAACAAATCGACTATCTTGTGATCCACGCGGCCAGGTTAAAAAGAAAACTCGAGATTACGTTAAGAAACTCCGGCTGATACGAATAGACGGTGCGGATATCCGCTTCGATTCACATCCTAGTTGATTAAAGTCTAATGAGGAGGGCAAGTCGATGAGTACGCTGACGGACATACTGGACAAGCTGCCCCTGGCCCGACTGAAGAAAGTCGAAGAAAGAGCCCAGGGAACTGATCGCCGAAGAGATATTGCTAAGGGACCTGCGCAAGGCTCGAAAGCAAATACAATCCGGATCTGAGGAAACTGCCTGCAGAACTAAGAGATAGGATGGATAGTGAACAATCCAGGATCGAAAAGAGCACCTGAAGAACCCGAAGTATCCAAGGCTGAAATCCAGCATTTCATCAGACAGGTTGGAGACGATCTGTACTTCGGTGTAGATAACATTCGGGTAAGACTAGGCCGAATAGAAAGGCAACTTAAAAACACCGCAACAAAAGAAGATATCGCCAATTTGAAAATATGGGTATTGGTCGGTGCCGGCACCGCAGGGCTTTCGTTGCTTGGGGCAGCAGGAGCGGTTGTGGTTGGTCTGATGAACTACTTAAGGTGAAGTTGCTCGGATTTCGCGTGTGGTTTGAAACCCAGGAGTCAAACATCGACCATAATTTCCCGTGACAACTGGACCTTCGGCGCACAGGTTATAGCCGCCGTAGGCATACTGGTAATAACCATCCTAGCTTTTGTAAATCAGGCCAAAAGTGAGTTTCGAACCGAGATCAGGACCGAGTTGGCCGCAATACGGGCTGAGATCCGGGATATAAATACTCGACTCGCCCGTGTTGACGGTTATCAGCGCGTGCCCGATACAGAGTAGAATGGAATGATGGAGGTATTATGAAATCTACCTGCAGATATTGGTTAATTGTACCGACTCAGACGGACGGTCAATGGCGTACGATCTTGATGTTGATTTGCGGAATTCCACCCAGTCCTTAATCCCGGTCCCGACGAGTATGAGTTTGACGTTTTGCTTTATTCTCCTGGCTACGGTTCGTTCGGCTATTTCACCAACCATAGCACCGATGAAATTGTAAGGTTACTTAAATCCTATCTCAGGGAAGCCGTGTCCAAAGCCCTCACCGACTATCTCAAAGCCGATATTTCCGAATAGGAGGTTTGCCATGCGGTACATCCATTTATTCCTATCCACAGCGGCCCTTGCCGTGGTCTCTCTGACGGCCACGTTTACGGCACACGCTCAGGCGGTGAAATTGCCAGTTGTGGCGATCGGTCCGATCGAGGTCGCGGCGCAGAAAATACCTTGTAAGGGAATAAGAGGAGTTGTTATCCGCGATTGTAACCGGTACTTGCGCGAAGTATTCAGGGCCATGCTGGAGACAGCCTTCATCAAAACGGGCAAACTGGCTGTAATGGAGCGAGGGCAACAAAATCTCTTGTTACGGGAGTAGGTGATGGGTCAAGAGTGATTAACTGATTCCGGCGGCGAATTAGGGGGACTTCGCGGCATAGACTATTGTATCTACGGCGCAGTCACGCAGTTTGGCCTAAACCAGAACGCGGTCGCAGTAGAAGGCAGACGTGGAATTGGATCGTTGCTCAAAGGGACAGCTAGGGACGTGCTGGGTGATGGATTCGTTACTTCGAAAGTCGAAACACAGATGGGAGTAGACGTCAATATCACTGACGTTCAGACCGGCCATATCTTGATCGCTGAAAACGTCTCCCGGTCCTATAGGCAGGGCCGGACAGTATCAGTGGGGGGCGTTTCGCTCGGAAGTGCGAAGGGTGATTCGTTCGCAGACGTACAGCGGATTATAGCGTCAGTGATCGCCGAGGCCCTTGTTGTCACCAGGAATCCATTTAAGGTTATTGTGGTCCAGGTAGACGGAACGTTGATCGTGAATTATGGGGCGGTTTTTTTGCCACGATGAGCAACTTGTAGCCTTCACTGTCGGGGAGTCATTTGTCGATCCTGATACCGGGGAGATACCGGGTGCCGAGGAAACCGAGACCGGCGTTGTTCAGATCGTCCGCACGGAAGTTTAGTTTTCGAGGGCACGCGTCGTAAGCGGCAACGTCGAGAAGGGTACAGTCCCGAAGCACAAGCGAGATGTCGAAGCAAAGCCGGGGGCACGAAACGCAGTGGGTCTAACTGGGATTGATCTTTAAGGAGAAGGAAATGATCGAAGTGATTTTTACTGGTGTATCTGCCGTCTTCGCCGGTGTGAGTGCGTATATTGCGTATAGAGTAGATGCTGACCAGCGAAGACCGAAGGTGATTGTGTATGCCCGTATGAGCGAAACACAACCTGGGCTTCTAATGGTTAGTGTGAAGAACATCGGTGAGGACCCAGCCACTAATATCCGGTTTGAGGTGTCGCCGCACATACCCAGTCGCGAAGATCGCCTCATGGAAGCTTTAACTAAAGGTGTGCCTATACTTGCGCCAGGCGAATCTAGAAACTACTCTTTGGGGGCGGGTCATACCGTAGTCAGGGATTTAGGAAGCGAAGAATACATTGTAGATTACACTTACAACTGGGGAAGAAGAAGATTGAAAGACAGCTCCGTAGTAGAAGTTGCCTCTTTTACTAATACGTTAGTGAGGCCCTAGAACGCCCGGTTTCACGCGCTGAGGTACGCGCTCTTGAGGCAAGCGCCGCAGCGGGTGGCGCTATCAGCGCGGTAGTGGAGCGGCTTCCCGCAGTCGACGCACACGGGGCCGTGGCCGTTGAGCGGAGCGCCGTTCCCTTTCGAGAGCCGGTACAGGTGCTTGTCGTAGCACGACCTGCACAGGCCTTTGGCCTTGACGAGCTTGCGGCAGTGACGGGTCGAGCAGGTGCTCGTCATCGATGATGTCCAGATACGGAGGCTGTCAAGGACAACCTGGTTTTGGTTGCTGCTTTCTTGATCGGTGTTTTAGGTGTCTCGATTGTGTTTGGAATTGCGTGTGATAAGGTTGCCGAGGCCAAGGGCTTTGGCTCTCGGTCGTACTGGTTCTGGGTCGGGTTCTTCCATTATGCACTGGCGTTGGCCTTTACGCTGATCGCCCCAGGGACGAAAGACGAATGAGAGTGACCTCTTACTTCGTATTAAGATCATTATGTGAAGTAGAAAGGACGGTGACGTAGGTGGATGATAAAATACTCGTTGCATTGGCAGCGGTTATCGGGAGTTTGTTGGGCGTATTGCTAGGCAAGCTGTGGGACAGAAGAAATGAAGCCGCTGCTCTTTTCAGAGAGTTGAAGGTTCAGAAATACGAGTCGATTACTGAACTATTTTCTAAGGCGTTCAGTAGTGCTGAGCAAGTCCCACCAGGTGCTAATCCAGATGATGTAGTTTTCTTGCACGAATGGCAGTTGATGGCTTTGATGCGGGCAAGTCCAGAGACGCTAAATGCCTATCTCAAGTTCAGGAAAGATATCCAAGAAGGAGGTGCGGGATCGGTATTTGCCTTCGGAGAATTCTTCTTAGCATTGAGGAAGGATCTGGGACTCTCAAATCGCGGAATAAATGATGAGATATTCGCTAGATTGGTATGGGCTAACGCAGATAGGCTCATTCCAATAGCGAAGAAAAACCCCCACATTGACCTTGCTGAATTGGATAAACACCACGGGTGAGAAAATAGTAAATGGGTGTAGTCTTGGAGACACTGTACTATAGGTGGCCTGGATAATTCGTATCGTCAGTGCGGGATTGCTCGGCCTCATGCTCGGTCGGTTGCCGGCCAAGATTGTAGCGGCTATTGTCGGTGGTGTTTTAGTGATTAATGCCTTTGCCAACATCTCGTGCCACTCACTCTGCCTAGGCGGCCGACCCACAGTCCGCTCTGGATCATCCCGCTCAGGGTGAAGCCTACCCCCTATGCTGGCGATGAGCCGATTGGAGGTTCCCTAACCTGCACCTACTCCGAGATTGTGCCTTTGAGCGCGTTGATGTGCATATTTCGTAGCTGGTTCCCCTCGTAATCATTTATAAACACGGACGCTTAGTACCATCGCCGTTTTCCGCGCCTAGTTGCAAACTGTGATCGCGGACCGCGCAAGATCGCCAATGCTAGGAGGGTCTTGCATTTGTTCTTTGAATAATCCGCCGCTTGTTTGGTCACCGTAAGCCTTCAGATCGGTCTTTTCTTTTTAGTTAAGTTACCTCGTCCGCGTCTCGCTTCTGAGGGTATTTGGGGGTATGGTTGATACATATTGATGGGTCACTCTAAGTTCGCAGTATTGCACAATCCGGAAGTTAGGCAGGCAACTAACACGCTGTGTTCCACAAAGAAGACAAGTAAGAGGAGATTGATATGAGTGGAAACTGTCTTTGTCCGATCTGGGGGACGCCGACTAAACCCGACGTGTTCTTCCGAGGTGATGGTTTAAACGTGGATTCTCCTCGTGCTGGAGGGAGGTATTTTATTAGCAGAAGAGCTTCAAAAGCAGTGGGCAAACTTGATGATAGTGCAAAGTCGCGCCTGACGACTTGGATGATCGAACAACGAAGGTCGGGCGTCGAACGACCGGAGCTACATCTTTCCTTAGAACCAAAGGGCGACGGATTCGTGAGCAACATTGAATCGATAACACAACGACCTAGTATGGTCATCCACGCTCGAGCCGATGAGTTACTGAAGTACGTTTCCCAGAAAACCACTGACATTGGCCAGAAGTATGAGTTCTGGATTGGTAGTGCGTACGATGATGAAATGGAAGCGCTCGCCTATACAGAAAGCGTCAATTATTGGGAATTGGAATACCTACTTGACTATCTGGAGAAGCGTGAATGGGTGGAGGAGGGAGAAATCGGCGAAGTCGAACCTCCGAATAGTCATTCTAAATACACTCGTTTAACGGTCGAAGGACACGCTCGTCTTGCCGAATTGGATACCGTCGTTGTAGCATCTTCTAAGGCGTTCGTGGCGATGTGGTTCGACGACTCCTTAGATTTCCTCTATCCAGAAGGCATTGAGCCCGCAATCAAGGACGCAGGATACAACGCCTCGATAATAAACAAAGAACATTTCCTCGACAAAATTGACGACCAGATAATCGCTGAAATCAAGAGGTCACGATTTGTCGTCGCGGATTTCACGCATGGTCGTGGCGGAGCTCGGGGGAGCGTATACTACGAAGCGGGTTTCGCGCAGGGGCTGGGTAAGGACGTTATATTCACCTGTAGGAAAGATATAATAGACAACAACAAAATACACTTCGACATACGCCAATATCCCTATGTAGTGTGGGAAAAGAACAAGCTAGAACGATTCAGAGAAAGCCTAGCTTTCCGCATTGCGAGGGTAATCGGAGATGGACCATTCAAACCAGTATCAGGATAAGTATACGGGTCGAGTTCTTGCTTGAGATAGTCGGTTCCAGCAAATACGGGGAACCCTATGATAGAAATCACCTTGTAGGTGATCGAGTCCAACGTAGGTGATCGAGTCCAACGATGGTGGATTTGAGGCACGCACACTCGGTCACGAGTATGTAACATTTTTTGTGTAACTGGCAATAGCGTGTTTCTTGCTCACAAGGAGGAAGTGCTATGGCCAGAGACAAGAAACCCGCAAGTAAGATCGACCGTCTCTCGACGAGTTGATGGAAGACGGGGTGGACGCCGAGGACCTGTTCAGCGAAGACGGCCAGTTCAAGCGCATAAAGAAGCGCATGGCCGAGCGGATTCTGGAAGCCGAGCTCGCCGATCACAGTAGCGATTTCGGCGTAAGATTGAGCATTCGTAGCGTTTTCGCCACGACCTAGGTGCAGCACTGTTAAAATCAGCTAATCTAAAGGAGGTAGTCCAAGTTCCTTCAGAAACTCGTTGTGCTTTTCCGTTGACTCCTCGACTTGTTTCTCGATCTCGACCAATTCCCTATGCGTGGCTGACAAATCAATCTCGACCTCTGGCATGGCGGTACTGACATAGCGCGAGATGTTCAGGTTGTACTCGTTGGCCTTGATCTCATCCATCTCCACGCGCCTGGCGAACCGCTCGATCATCTGCTCGGGACGCTCTCGGTACGTTTCGATAATCTTCCCGATATGCTCGTCGGAAAGATAGTTCTGTCGCTTGCCCTTCTCGTAATGCTCGGATGCGTTGATGAACAGGACGTCATCGGGCTTCTTGCACTTCTTCAGGACGAGGATGCAGACCGGGATGCCGGTCGAGTAGAACAGATTCGCAGGTAGGCCAATGATGGTGTCGATGTGCCCGTCGTCGAGTAGTTTGCGGCGGATCTTTGCCTCAGCGCCGCCACGGAACAGCACGCCGTGCGGCAGGATGATCGCCATCACGCCGTCGTCCGTGAGGTAGTGAAACCCATGCAGCAGGAACGCGAAGTCCGCCGCCGACTTCGGGGCCAGCCCATAGTTCTTGAAACGCGAGTCCTCGCCTAAGGCCTCGTTCGGTTCCCAGCGGTAGCTGAACGGTGGGTTGGCGACCACGGCGTCGAAGCGGGGCTTCTTCGACGGGTTCGTCTCGCGGAGCATGTCCCAGTCGTTGGTCAGCGTGTCGCCGTGGAATATCTCGAACTCCAGGTCCTTCACCCCGTGGAGCAGCATGTTCATACGGGCGAGGTTGTAGGTAGTGACGTTCTTTTCCTGCCCGTAGATTCTACCGATACCGTGCGAACCCATTCGCTTGCGCACATTGAGTAGCAGTGAGCCCGAGCCGCAGGCGAAGTCCATCACGCTGTCGAGGCGCTTACGCTTGCCGGTATTCGGCTCCTGACCGTCGAGCGTGACGATCTCGGAGAGGATGTCCGAAATGCGCTGTGGCGTGTAGAATTCTCCTGCTTTTTTGCCCGAGCCAGCGGCGAACTGGCCGATCAGGTACTCGTAGGCGTCGCCTAATGTGTCACTGTCGGTCGAGAACTCCGCGAGGCCCTCGGCAATTCTGGTGATGATCGTGCAGAGCTTCGCGTTCCGGTCTACGTAAGTCTTCCCAAGCTTTTCGGAGGCGAGATTGATTTCCGAGAAAAGCCCAGAGAACGTGCTCTGAAACGATTCGGTCTCGATGTAATTGAAGCCGGCCTGTAGCGTGTTTAGTAGCCCGTCGTCCTGGGTGCGTGCCATGTACGCAATGCTGGTCCAGAGGTGTTCGGGGCGGATGATGTAATGCGCTTTGAGTCGCATCTGCTTCTCGAACGCCGACTCATCATCGGGGTTCTGCTCGTACCAGACAGACAGTGGAGACCGCCCGTCGTTTTCGATTGTGTCGAGATCTGGGTAGTCGCGGCCTAGTTCCTTCTCAGCTGCCTGCTCGTAATTGTCTGAGAGGTAGCGGAGGAACAGGAAAGCCAGCATGTAGTCGCGGAAGTCATCCGCGTTCATCGCCCCCCTTAGCTGATCAGCGATGGTCCAGAGTGTCCTACCTAACTGAATTTGGTTGTTTTCGGTCATGATGCTTCCGTATCTGCGGGGGGTTCTGGTAGAAGTTCACGGTTGAACGGGTGTTGATCCACGAATCCTTTAAGAATGGTGAAAAAGTACTCCTTCGTTTCGTCACCCATTTCGGTAGGCTCGTACATTGAGTACTTGCCGTGGCTCAATAGATCGACGAACCGCTGGTGAAGGAGTCCGTCCGCATCATCATTGGTCTCGATGCACTTCGAGAAATGGCTGTGGCCGTGGAACAAAGCGGTTTTCTCCAGAATCGTACGTAAGATATTGAAGTGGAACGTGTTGGCCCGGCCGCTTTGCGCCACTAGCCAGAGATCTTTCAATGCGGCGACATGGTAGAACTGCGGCGTATCGCCGGTTTGTTCCACCAGCAGGTAGCCGTCTGACAGGCGGTCTCGCTTGAGGATGTACTGCAATGGCCGTCCCAAATGATTCCGCAGCTCGTAGTGCAGCACGTTGAAGAACAGGGTGTGATGCGTTGACAATACTGTCTTGATCGGGCGTTGCGCCTCTCGGTACAACTGGACGAGATGATTGCCCACGACGATGGCGTTGTGTTCATCGAGAGACGAGATTGGATCGTCGATGTAGACATGCTCGACCCACTCGTACGCATCGGCCCCGTCAAGCGCGAGTTGGAGGATCGCAAGGAAGAAGCACCAGATGAAGATGTTCTCCTCGCCGCGCGAAATCTTGATGCCGTCCACCTCAACAGTCCGCGCGTCGTTCCCCATTACGCCCCGTACCGTCCGGGAGAAGGTCACCTCGGCGCTGGTGATGTTGCCAGTCAGTTCGTTGAACTCGAAGTTGATCCGGAAGTCGAAGTCCGCGTAGCGGTCCAGCAGCGGGCGGATCCGATTCTCGATCTCCAGTTCGTTGAGCCCAATAAAGAATCTGGACGCTGCGTTGAGCTTTAGCGTACGATGCTCGTCGTTCTCCAAGTCGTTGTCCCACGAGAACAGGTCCTCGGTGAAGGCGTTGAAGTACAGGGTATCCTGGCTCTGAACCTCGTTGTTCTCGTCCACTGCCTTTCCGAGGTTTTTGAATGCTGCGGACAGCCGTGTCTTGCCGGTCCTGTTGTATGCGTATATCAGGACGTACGGGCTCTTGTCGGGCCGCCTTTGGGCTCTATCAGCCAGTACCGAACGGAGGTGTCGAGCGACTTTACACAAATCGGCATAGTGAGTCTCAGTCATCGCGATTCTTCCTCCAAACTGGGGAAGAGCTGTTGCGTCAGTCCCTGTTTGTGTTGCTTGAGTGCACCAAGCCTTCGAGTTTGTCCGATTAACCGTGCATCAAGTGAAGTTAGACAGTCGGAAATCATTCGCTGCTCGTTCGGCTCGGGAAGGCCAACCGTATACAACGCACGGATTACACTCGGATGAGCCTTCTGCTGGTAGTCGAAGGTCTGCGACCGGTGAAGTCGCTGTAGTTGATAGGCGAGAAAACGGCAGACAATGTCACCACAAAGCACTCGCATATAACCAGAAACATTTGTTACCGAGAACTTGTGCTTGGGCCTATAAAAGTAATGTCCGCCGCCATCGACTGACCACGAAATCAATTCCTCATCAAACAGGTAGTCACCGTATGTACCCATAAGACCTTCATCTATAACCGAAGATGAATACACGGGATGCGGCCCGGGGTTAGCGCGCATGTCGGCATGGGAGATAACCTTGCCTCTACCGAGTTCGATCCTGCCTTCTGTTTCTAGCTCTTCCAACTGCAGACAATTCCACTCAGGTCTATCCTGGAACTCCGGAAACCGTATACGCGGCACGGTTTCACCGGGCTGGGGAAAGAGCTGTTGCATTAGCCCTTGCTTGTGCTGCCGCAGCGATTCGAGCTTCCGACCCTCAGCCGCAATCAGGGCGTCCAGCGAGCCTAGACAGTCGGCGATCTTCTGCTGTTCGGACTGACTTGGAACTTTCAGATCCAGTTTTTTTAAAGAAGTCGCATAAAGATGATAGACAGTCGAACCAGTAACCAGTTGAAGAACTCTTGGTTCAAGGTGACGAATATACCGAGCTAGGAATTCTCCACCAACTTTGCGTTGGTCGGTTCTTATTACCAGTATATCGCCACCGATAATTACATCGCGCAACTTCACGCAACATGCCTTCGCCAGTCCATTTGGTGTTACGTCTGAAGTTGGCATTAGCACATCGTCAACGGCCGATAAGAACAGATTTTCATCTAAATCTAAGTCTGTTCTACTATAAACCGTTTCAATTACTTCTGGGTAGACCGTAAACAGTTCTCCATAGTGTATACACTGCCTAGTTCCATCGGTCGAGAGCATACTCTTGGGCAGTCCTTTTCCCTTAAAGAAGCTTGCAATATCGCCCATTATTTTTGGTTCCCATTCCCCTGCACTTTGAAACTCCGGAAACCTCAGTTTCGGCACAAGGTTCGATGGCATGTCGTATGCCATCATGCGCCCCCCTGTTCGTAGGCGTTCAGGCCTGAGATACCCCGGCCCTCTGCCCGCTTTTTTAGAACCGGTATTAGATTGTCCATAAGTGCCAGTTCGCGCTTACGGCGTTCACGCCAGCCCAGGTCAAGCGGTTTCATCAGGTCGGTGAGTTGCTCACCGTCAAAGATCATGCGTTGGAGGATGGTGTTGACGAAAGCCGCGAGAGACTCAGGGGTCAGTTGGTGCACCTGAGCAAGGTGCTCGATTTCCTCGGCCTGCTTCGCGGTCTTGAACTGCTCGTAACCGGCGCGGATCGCGTCCTCGTCAAGGCCTTCGCCTTCCTTGAGAGAGGCTACGTACTCGATGATCTCTTCCCGTTCGTCAAGGAACTTGGCTTCGGACTGAATCAGGCCGATGAGCTGCTCGCGGCTGATCTCGACCTTCTTGGGATCCTGATTCGAGTACTTGGCGATCAGTTGCATGATGTAGTCGTAGTCGATGAGAGCGGAGGCGAAGAGGACGAACTCGAAATCGAGTTGGTCGGTCTCAGTTGTGACCGGCTTGTCGTCCCCACCGGGTGTGCCCTGTTGGTCTTTCAGACGTTGTGCGGTTTCGAGGTAAGCGCCTCGGAAGGCTTGAAGGTCCTCTGTGGGGAGGGCGTCTTCGATCTGCTCGTTCTGCTCTTTGGTTAGATCGGTGTACTGGTCAAGCTGGGTCTTGAGTCTCTGGACATCTTTGAATCGCTTAATGAACTGGATGCGGGCGTCGTCGCCCTTCAGGTTGCTAACCTGGTCGGGCCTGACCTCGAGGTCCTGAGACTGCATGAACTCGCCGAGGTCGGCGACAGCCTTCTCGAAGTTTTCGATGACGACTGGTGCCTTGTCGACCAGCCAGATCTCGCGGGCCCTGTCAGGCTGCGCGCCGGAGAAAAGCGCGATGGCGGTGTCGACGCTTTCTTGCTGCTGCCGGAAATCGAGTATGTGGCCGTAGGGCTTTGTTGCGTTGAGTATGCGGTTGGTGCGGGAGAAGGCCTGGATCAGACCATGATGTTTGAGATTTTTGTCGACGTAGAGCGTGTTGAGGTACACGGCGTCAAAGCCAGTGAGGAGCATGTCGACGACGATGGTGACGTCGATTTTCTCAGCGCCTTTCTTATCAAGGTCGTGGTTGGGGAACTGCTGGTCCTTGATGCGCTGCTGGACATCCTGGTAGTAGAGGTCGAAGCTGTTGATGTCGTAGTTCGTGCCATACCGCTCGTTGTAGTCGTCGATGATGGCTGAGAGCGCGGTCTTCTTGCCTTCGGGGTCGTGCCGGTTGTCCTCCTTCTCCTGGGGAAGGTCTTCCTGGATCTGCTGGACGTCCTTGTTGCCCTCCGCCGGCGGTGAGAAAACAGCGGCGATCTTGAGAGGGACGAACTCGGGATTGTTGGCCTGGAAATGAGGCTGAAGCTGCTTGAAGACTTCGTAGTACTCGATCGCATCGTTGATCGAGGCGGTGGCCAGCAGTGCGTTGAAGCGTCGTTCACCGGTTGCGGCATTGTGCTTGTTGAGAATGGCTCGAGCGACCGCCTGTTTGGCGAAATTCTGGCCGGGCGTGAGGGTCGGGGTGTCCTCGGGCATGTAGTAATCCACGTGGAAACGAAGGACGTACTGATCCTCGATCGCGTGGGTGATGGTGTAGGCATGAAGCTCTTTCTGGAAGAGATCCCGGGTAGTTCGAAGAGTGGCGACATCTCCCTTGATCTGCGTGACGGTCGCATTGTCCTCGAAGATCGGGGTGCCGGTGAAGCCGAAGAGCTGGGAGTTCGGAAAAAACTCCTTGATGGCCCTGTGGTTCTCGCCGAACTGGGAGCGGTGACACTCGTCGAAGATAAAGACCATCCGCTTGTCTTTGAGGTGCTCCAGCCGCTGCTTGTACGACGGCTGTCCTTGAGTTGTTTTCTGCTGGTTGTTGTCACCGTTCTCGGTGAGTGCGAGCCCGAGCTTCTGAATGGTCGTGACGATGACCTTGTCCGCGTAGTCGTCGGATTCGAGACGGTTGACGAGCGCTGCGGTATTGGTGTTTTCCTCGACGCAGTTCTCCTGGAACTTATTGAACTCATCGCGCGTCTGGCGGTCGAGATCCTTGCGATCGACGACGAACAGGCACTTGTGGATGTCGTGGTTGCTCTTAAGGAGTGTCGAGGCCTTGAAGGAAGTAAGCGTCTTGCCCGAGCCGGTCGTGTGCCAGATATAGCCGTTACCGCCGTTCTGGTCGATGCAATCGACGATCGCCTGGACGGCGTAGATCTGATACGCGCGCATCATCAAGAGCTTCTGCTCGCTTGCGATAAGGACCATGTACTTGCTGATCATCTCACTGAGCGTACACTTGGCGAGGAACCGATCGGCAAAGTCGTCGAGGTGGGTGATCCTGGTGTTGTCCTCGGCCGCAAATCGATAGACCGGAAGGAACCGCTCGTCGGCGTTGAAAGAGAAATGCCGCGCGTTGTTGTTGGCGAAATACAACGTGTCCACGCGGTTGCTGACGATGAAGAGCTGGACGAAGCAGAGCAGCGTCTTGGTGTATCCGTTACCAGGGTCGTTCTTGTACTCGACGATCTGCTCCATCGCCTTTCGCGGGCTGATCGCAAGCGTCTTCAACTCGATCTGAACGACGGGAACGCCGTTGATCAGGAGTATGACGTCATAGCGGTGATGGCTGTAGTCCGTATTGATGCGAAGCTGATTAACAACCTCGAAGGTGTTTTTGCACCAGTCTTCAATATCAACGAGGGTGTAGTTGAGTGGCGTGCCGTCGTCTCGTGTGAATGCTTGCCGGTTACGGAGGATCTGGGCGGCCTTGTATACGTCCGGTGCGACGATCTCGTCGAGAAGCCGTTCGAACTCGCCATCCGTGAGTTTGACTCTATTCAGTGCTTCGAACTTCTCCCTGAAGTTTGCTTCAAGCTTTGCTCGTTTACGGATGTCGGGGCGATATACGTATTTGAGGTCCTGTAGCTTCTCGACAAGGAACTCTTCAATCTCGCTTTCGGGTGTGTTCATATGACCTGCCCTATTTCATCAGTCCAGCTTCATTCGTTGGACTTTCCGATGAAAACGTTGTGACGGCGCCTGACCAATTACGTGGGCCTTCGGGTAATTTCGTGCCGTATATACCGTGTATATACTATAAGGTGTGAATTTTACACCCTAAGTATCATTTCCGCAAGAAGAAGGATTGGTAGTACGATGTTAGGGACTTCGCCGCGGTTGGAACGAAGTGAATTGGCCGACCAAGTCCTTTGTTACTATTCGGGCGTATTCGATCTATGGTGAGAGGAGGGGGGTAGGTACTTCTGGGTATCCCTGTCGCTTCGGGGAGGTGTTCGCAGAATACATGTTGTGAACTATCCAGAAAACAACGCATCGGACCCGTAGCCAATAGGTAACTCGTCCGAGTGTAGGAATCTCCCGGATTACATGATAACAAGGTGGTTTTCGGAAACTCCTTAGTTGATTATACTGGTCTTGGAGCTTGAATTGAAGAGACACTAAGTTTTGCTCCCTAGATCTTACCGATTTTTGGGCTTGTACCCAAGCCGGTATAGTATGAGTTTACTCTTGGAGGATGAGGTAGGACGAAAACGGGAAAGCGACGTTGGAATGAACCCAGCGTTTTCACTCGATGCTCTCTGTAGAGTGTTCGTCCATCTGGGGCTGGAGTAACCTGTCGGCCATATTGCCTTAGAAATTTGCCAATAGTCCACTAATGTACGCCATAGGTCGCCGTTGACGGGTGCACGGAATTCGTATTCGGATTAGCTATGCTTAGAGAGATCGAATCGGTGGGTGACCAGAACAGTGACTAACAGGCGAGGAGTTTATGAGACCGTGATTTGTTGTGTCTAATCTGTTTCAACAACGAATACACAGATCTGAACTTACTCACGCTTCATCGAAAGCCCTATTAGCGTCATCGTAGTGTGTGAATACGGCGGGTAGTCTTGCGGTGAATGTCATACGTCCTTTTGTCTTTCTGTCAGTCCAGTACTCACCTGTAAGCGTGTCCGGTCGATTAGCCGGTCCATGCGTGTCGAGTAGCACTCCTCCCAAATGCATTTCACTAAGCGTTCCACGTAAATGAGTTTGCGGTTTGTTCGTGTACACGCCGGCTACTCGATACCCGACACCACTTGGCGATGGGCTGATACGTTCCGCAATGAACCAGGACTCAGATTCAGGCGTCATCAGATGCATCTGTAGAGTTGAAAGGGTTTGTGTAACGCCCATGTAGCAAACGATGGGTTGTACACCGAGATTCGTGTCTGGATCGATCCAATTCGATTGCAGTTCAACACGCCAAGTGCCACGCAGATCTGGTCGTTTCACAAACCAACCGTGGATCAGTGACCAACGCCACAGCACCAACTCAAAAGCTGTTCCAAAGGCGGCAAGAACTATGACGACGGTACCGAACGGTTGCACATATTCCCACTTCACCCTTGGAGCCCCTAGTACAAGCCACCAGACTAAGGCTGCCAGACCCAAAAATGCAGTTATGTGGCGTCGCTCAAGCTTCACGATGACCGAACCCCGACAAAGGTCCATGCTTCATTGATGAAGGTATGCGCGGCCTCACGTGTCCATGGCTGTGAAGAACGAAAGAGGTACTTAATCGCATCCACTTCACACCATGACTCACACTTCGTAGCGTCGTTAGTACTGATCCAGAGGTGCCTCAACACAGCTTGAACGCGTGTATCCCATGTGGAACCAGAAAAACAAGTATTCGGCACATTCCAAGTCATACACTCCAACAGGTAACCAGGTATAGCCTTCGCCGATTGGGAACCAGCGTCATCCATCGTGTTCCGTAAACTCTTAAGTATGCGTACGATCCCTTTGAAGCGCCGGACGGTTTCATCGTTCTTAGTTACGCCATTCTCGTAGTGCAAAGGCGTTGACGGCCAGTATTCTACCAAGCGCTCAGGGAAGTTCTCAATTCTTCGGCTATCTTTGTCTGTCAGTAAGGCAACACCGGCCCGGTAATGCCCGTCTTCCCAATACCTTCTGAACTCGAAGAGCGGTACAACGTCAGCCTCTACATGATAAGAGTTTTCCCTGATATTGAATGCCTTGTTCCCACGCGTAACGGCTGCTCTACCGAAGTGGGCGACCAGGGCGTCTTCGAGATCATCCTTGAACTGTGCAAAAGTATAATCTGCAATTCTGATGCCATAATCGGCCGGTGTTTTACCTTCTGGGATCTGCCATAGGAAGTACTGGTAGAGCATAACGCCAATGTCAACGTCGCTGTCGTGACGAACGTTGACTCGATTGCGATAGGATCCTTGGGTAAAGACCTTCAATCTCTGTTGATTCAGCTTTGAACTGTGACCGATCGCATTATGGATGCTCCTAACTGCGTTCTCAGAGCGCTGTACTTCCGTTTTTGAAGGTGGTTGCGCCCATGTGTCGAAAATCCGTTCCCAGTCTTGCGTCACTATCGTCATCTCCATTTCGTATTGGTATATCAACGACTCAGTATTTCTACATAGCAGGTCGATCTATACTAGCGTTCTGCTTTAAAACACCAGGACAGTTCATTCGGAAGGCTCTGATATTAGAGTTTCCACTTCATGGATCAGGGTAGGAAGTTTAGTCTCAACGACGTCCCACACCAGCCGACTGTCTACGTCGGCATAGTTATGGATCAGGACATTGCGGAAGGAGATAATGCGTTGGAAGTCGCTGATTTTAGAGGTAACGTGGCTATCGATTTGGGCGAGTTGCTTAACTGCCTCGCCGATGATCTCGAATTGCCGCTCTACAGCGGCACGCACCATGGAATCTCGTGTATAATCCTCATACCTCTTGTCCAGCGTAAACTCTCGAACCAGCAAGGCGGCTCGATGAATGTCGAACAATAACTTCTTGGTCTCAAGCTTCATAGACAAGTGTTTTCGTCCGGTCTATCGATTGCAAGAGATAAGGATTCTTAACTGCTGAACCGACTACCAGATCCACGGGCTTCCCAAATAGTCGCTGCAAATCTTCCAACAGTCCGAAGTAGTTGTCAGCATATGTCTCTAGTGCTTTCGGCTGAAACTCTACCAGGAAATCCAGATCACCGATATCATGTAGTTTGGATGAAGTGGTGGCTGATCCGAATAGTTCAAGACGCTGTACGTCGTAGTCCAGGCACAGGCTTCTTAGCGAGTCAGCCTGATTTCGTATGGCTGGAATCATCTCGGACTCTTCTTTCGTCTGGAACCGGAGACCGGCAAGTATATTACTTTTTAAGGTGGTTATAAATGATGATGGAGGTGGGGGGAATCGAACCCCCGTCCGGAAGTGCCTAAGCGGGAACGTCTACATGCATAGCCTGTTTTTTGGTCTCGTTCCGGAGAACTCCAGCAGGCAGGATTTAACCGGAACCAGCCTCAGTTGAGTCTCGCCTGGCGCCCTGAGGCGCGACGCCCGGCCAGCCTGCTTTATCGTCGCTTTTGACCATCCCGCAGGCGGGGCTGATCAAAAACGGGTTGCGCTAACAGATGTTAGGCAGCCATTGCATACGAAGGTTCGTCTGCAGTTAATTTTGTTCCCAATGGTTTAACGAGGTTATCGGGGACCTCGGCACGCGATTCCCACCGCATCCACTCCCGTCGAATCCTTTCACCCCCATGTCAAAGAAGGTAGGACATTTGCCCTTCCCTGTCAAATCCACCCGTGTTTGAAGACGCAGGTGCGACCGGGAGAGGGCAGTGCACCGCCAGGGAATCGAACCCCGAACCCACTGATTAAGAGTCAGTTGCTCTGCCAATTGAGCTAGCGGTGCATCCATGAGCGCGGAAGGAATCGAACCTTCGACCCACAGATTAAAAGTCTGTTGCTCTGCCAACTGAGCTACGCGCCCTCGCAGGCGAAGCAAGATAAGCGGTTTCGCCCCGAAGGTCAACCAATTTGCGGCAAACCTGCGCAAGTTCTAAATGCGGAGGACCCGAGAGAACTCTACATGAATATGGTCGCGTCCCGGTGCGATCCGACGGAGACGATTTTCACGTCGGTCTTCACCAGTTCCGAAACCCGTTCGATATAGGCCCGGGCTTTGACCGGAAGATCGCTCCAGGTCCGGATGTGCCCGGTGGGCCGGTCCCAGCCCTCCATCTCCTCGTAGACCGGTTCGCACCGGGCGAGGACGTTCGCGTCGCTGGGCAGATGGGGGATTACGTCGCCGTTCAGCCGGTAGCCCACGCACAGCCGCAGCGTCTGGAGACTGTCCAGCGTGTCGAGCCGGGCGAGCGCCAGGCTGTCGATGCCGTTAACCATGACGGCGTAGCGAACGACCATGGCGTCGAACCAGCCGCAGCGCCGAGGGCGGCCTGTCGTGGCGCCGAACTCGCCCGCCATGCGCCGGAACTCGTCGCCCCAACGGGAGGGAAACTCCGTGGGGAAGGGTCCGTTCCCCACCCGGGTGGTGTAGGCCTTGGCCACGCCGATGACCTCGTCGATGCGCGTGGGGCCGACGCCGGCCCCCATGCAGGCGGCGCCCGTGGTCGTATTGGAGGACGTGACGTAGGGGTAGGTCCCGTGGTCCACGTCCAGAAGCGTGCCCTGGCTGCCCTCGAAGAGGATCTCCTTGCCGGCGTCAATGGCGTCGTTCAGGTATTCCGAGGTGTTGATCACGTATGGACCGATCTGCCGGGCGAAAGCCAGGTATTCCTCGATGATCCGGTCCGCGTCGAGCGCTTCGGCCTGGTAGATGGCGTCGAGGATCCTGTTTACCTCCTCGATGTTCCGCTGCAGCTTCTCCTTGAGCACGCCGTGGTCGTGCAGGTCGACGATGCGTATGCCCTTGCGGGCGGCCTTGTCCGCGTAAGCCGGCCCGATGCCCCGGCCCGTGGTACCGATACGCTCCTCTTCCTGCCTCTGCTCCTCTCCGACCCGGTCGATCAGCTTGTGATACGGCATGATGAGATGGGCGTTATGGCTGATGAACAGGCGTCCCTCCACGTCGATGCCGTGCGAACCGAGCATCTCGATCTCTTCCATCAGCGCTTCGGGATCAATCACGGTGCCGTTGCCGATGACGCAGGCCTTTTCCGGCCGCAGAATGCCCACGGGAATCAGGTGGAGGATGTACTCCTGGTCTCCGATCTGGACGGTGTGCCCGGCGTTGGCCCCGCCCTGAAACCGCACGACGATGTCGGCCTGCTCACTTAGAAAATCGACGATCTTGCCCTTGCCTTCGTCGCCCCAGGCTGCGCCTACGAGAATGCGAACGGCCATCTTGGCTTCTATCTCCCTCGTATATACCCGGATGGCCGATTCTAATGTGAAATCGAGGCCAGGTCCCGGGTCCACAAACAACAAAAGGGCGAGTCATAAGACCCGCCCCTCGAGACCGTTAGATCTTACAGTTCATTGTATGCGGTATGCAAACGGAAGGTCAAGAAAAAACGGCTGACAAAACCGGACAATTATACGCTGCCGGCACTCCGTTGGCGGGACGTCCGTGCACCGCCCGCGCACCGCCAGAGCTTCATCCGCGCACCGCCAGAGCTTCATCCGCGCGCCGCCAACACGGCGCTGCACAGATCGGTTGACAATCGAAATGTACGAGGTACCTATGCATAAGTGACTGAAGGCGTTTGGGAGCGAAGGCCGTGAATGATCGTATTCAAGTAGTGGCCCGAAGCGCGGACGCTCAAGCCCAGGTTCAAAATACGAAGGAAGCGGGACACACCATGTATTCCTGCATCAACGGTGCGACGACCATGCCCTATACGCTCGAGCAGGACCTGGAAGCCGCGGCGGAGGCGGGGTTCGACGCCGTGGAGATCTGGTCCAGGAAGCTCGATGCGTACCTGGAAACCCACGATACCGCCGAGTTGAAGGCACGTCTGGATGCTCACGGGCTTCGCGCGGCCTCGCTCTGTCCCTACGGGCTGGTGGGGTTCTCCGACAACCAGGAGCAGCTTCAGGCCATCGAGCGCGCGGCAGCGGTGGCCGCGGCCATCGACTGCCCCGTCCTCCTCGTCTGCGCCGACGCGCCGCCCGACGGCATGGATCGGTATGAGGCCTACGATACCATGGCCGCCACGGCCCGCGACTACGCCGAACGCGCCGCCGCCCACGGCGTGAAGATCGCCATCGAGCCCCTTGGGCGACATCCCTTCATCCCGGGATCCCGCGAAGCCCTGGAGGTGATCGATAGAGCCGGGCACGACAGCCTGGGACTGATGGTGGACTTCTTCCACTACTACAAGTCGGGCGTACCGCTCGACGACATTCGGGCTATCCCCACCGAATTGCTGCTGATCGTCCACGTTGACGACTGCGAGGACCTGCCGCCGGCCGACCTGACCGACCAGCACCGCGTCTACATGGGCGAAGGCGTGCTTCCCCTGAAGGACATGATGGGCGTATTGCGGGAGAAAGGCTTTGCGGGTGCCCTGTCGGTCGAGATCTTCCGGGAGGCATACTGGGAGAAGGACTCGGTGGAGATATCCGTTGCCGCAAAAGCGGCCTACGACCGGATGATGGCCGGCTGAGGATGGATCGGCCCTACTCCGCCAGCGACTTCCGGTACCGCAAGTTCAGGGTCTTCGGATGGGCGGCGCGCGCCTCGTCGAGGCGGCCGACCGGCGTGGTGTGGGGGGCGTTCCGGACCAGTTCCGGGTCGTTCTCCACTTCTTCGGCGATGGCCGTCATGGCATCGATGAACCGGTCGATGGACTCCTTGCTCTCGGTCTCGGTGGGTTCGACCATGGCTGCCTCGGGCACGATGAGTGGGAAGTAGATCGTCGGTGCGTAGAAACCGTAGTCGAGCAGGCGCTTGGCGATGTCCAGCATCCGGACGCCGTGGGCGCGGAACCGGGTGCCGGAGGCCACGAACTCGTGCTGGCAGGGCACTTCGGCGGGAATCGGGGTCTCCTTCTGGGTGCCGTGGACGAGGACGGTGCGGGGGTAGCGTTTTTCCAGGCGCCGCATGATGTAGTTGGCGTTCAGGATGGCGTTCTCGCTCACCTGGCGCAACCCGTCGGGACCGTTGGCCCGGATATAGGCGTAAGCCCGGACCATCATGCCGAAGCTGCCGCCGAAACCGCGGACGCGGCCGATGGAATCCGGCCGGTCGAAGTCGAACCGGTACCCGTCGCCGTCCTTCACCGGCACAGGTGTCGGCAGGAACCGGACGAGGTCGCTCCGCACGCCCACGGGTCCCGCTCCCGGTCCGCCGCCCCCGTGGGGCGTGGAAAAGGTCTTGTGCAGGTTGAAGTGGACGACGTCGAACCCCATGTCGCCGGGCCGGGTTATGCCGAGGACCGCGTTGAGGTTTGCCCCGTCCATGTAGAGCAGCGCCCCGGCGTTGTGGACGATGTCCGCGATGGTGCGTATCTCCGATTCGAAGAGCCCCAGCGTGTTCGGATTTGTGAGCATGAAGGCGGCCGTCTCCTCGTCGATCAGCTCCGCCAGCCGGCCGGTGTCTACGAGCCCGTGGGCATTGGTCGGGATCTGCACCGTTTCGTAGCCCACCAGGGTGACACTGGCCGGGTTGGTGCCGTGGGCCGAATCGGGGATGATGACCTTGCGCCGGGCATGTCCGCGCGCTTCGTGATAGGCCCGCATGATCATCAGGCCGGTCAGTTCGCCGTGGGCCCCCGCCGCAGGCTGCAGCGTGACCCCTTCCAAACCGGCGATCTCCGCGAGGTCTCTCGAAAGCTCGTACATCAGCTGAAGACCGCCCTGGCAGGTCTCGTCCTGCTGCATGGGGTGCAACCGCGCGAACCCCGGCAATGCCGCCATGTCCTCGTTGACCTTCGGGTTGTGCTTGATGGTGCACGAACCCAGGGGGTACATGGCCCGGTCCGGATGATAGTTCAGGGTGGACAGCCGGGTATAGTGGCGGACGACGTCGACCTCGCTGACTTCGGGCAACTCGGGCGGCGTGCCGCGGAGGTCCGCTTCGGGCAGGTACGACGCAACCGGCTTGACGGGCACGTCCGGCGCGGGCAGCGAGACGCCACTTCGTCCGGGAGAGCTCAGTTCAAATATAAGCGGTTCCGACAATCTACGACCTTTCAGGATGCGTCTTTCTCATATTCAGCAGGTACTGCGCTCGCGAGTCTGACTGGACTGCCCGCAGCCGGCGAAACTCAACTGAATCGTCCCAGCGATTCGACCAGCCGGTCGATCTGGGCACGCGTCCGCCGCTCCGTCACCGCGATCAGCAGGCCGTCTTCGGTCTCCAGTGACGGGAAGCGTCCCAGGTCAATGCCGGCCAGCAGCCCATCGCCTGCGAGCCGGGTTATGATTTCGCCGGGGGCGGCCGGCGTCCGTACCACGAATTCCTTGAAGAACGGCCGGTCGAAGGCGAGTTCGTAACCGGGCAGGTCCGCGATCCGCGCCGCCGCGTAGTGGCTCTTGTGAAGGCACAGCTCCGCCACCTGCTTCAACCCCTCTTTCCCGATCAATGACAGGTAGATGGTCGCCATCAGGGCGTTGAGCTGCTGGCTGGTGCAGATGTTCGACGTCGCCTTGTCCCGCCGGATATGCTGTTCGCGGGCCTGCAGCGTAAGGACGAACCCCCGTCGGTTCTCCTGGTCGACGGTTTGCCCCGCGATGCGCCCGGGCATGCGCCGGACGAAGCGGTCCCGCGCCGCGAAGAACCCCAGGGCCGGTCCACCGAAACTCACCTGGTTGCCCAGGGCCTGCCCCTCTCCCACGGCGATGTCCGCGCCGTAGGCGCCAGGAGACTCGATGACCCCGAGGGAGATCGGGTCCACGGCCATGACCAGGAGGGCGCCCGCTCCGTGCACGACCCGTTCCAGGTCGCCCATGGATTCCAGGCAGCCGAAAAAATTGGGATGCTGGACGATCACGCAGGCTGTGTCGTCGGTCAGAGCCGGCTTCAGCAGGTCGGGATCCAGCGTGCCGTTCGGGCAGGGCAGCGTTTCCACCTCGATGCCCGGCCCGTGGGCGTAGGTATGCACCGTCTCGACGTAATGAGGGTGCACGCTGCCCGCGAGGATCACGCGGTCGCGCCCAGTGGCCGACCGGGCCAGCATGGCCGCTTCCGCCGTCGCCGAGGCGCCGTCGTACATAGAGGCGTTGGCTACCTCCAGGCCCGTCAATTCGCAGATCATCGTCTGGAACTCGTAAATACCCTGGAGCGTGCCCTGGCTTACTTCCGGCTGGTAGGGCGTGTAGGAGGTCAGGAACTCAGAGCGGCCGGCCAGGTGGCCGATAGCGCTGGGTACGAAGTGATCGTACATGCCGCCGCCCACGAAGGATGCCATCCGGTCCGCCGAACCGTTGCGGGCGGCCATCTCGCCCATCGTATCGTGGAGTTCGAGTTCCGACAGGGCGGGCGGAAGGTCCAGGGGGCGGTCGAGCCGGACGTCGTCCGGGACGACGGTCAGCAGTTCTTCGACCGACCCGATGCCGATGGCTTTCATCATGGCCTGGCGGTCGGCGTCGGTGTTGGGGATGTACGTCATGGATGCTCCGCAGGGGTCGGCCGCTTCAGGCGCCGGCGAAGGAGTGATGGTCTGCGGCCGCCTCGCGCACCAGCGAAGGAACGGTAATCCGCACCCTCTCAGGCGCCGACGAAGGACCTGTAGTCCTCGGCGGTCATCAGGCTGGTGAAGGCGCCCGCATCGTCCACCTTCAACCGGATCATCCAACCGTCGCCATAGGGGTCCTGGTTGACCGCTTCGGGATTGTCTTCCAGGTCGTCGTTGACCTCCGTCACGGTCCCGCCCATCGGACTGTAGAGGTCCGACACGGTCTTCACGGCTTCCACCGCCCCGAATACGCCCATCTCGGCCACGGGGTCGCCTTCCGAAGGCAGCTCCACAAAAACGATGTCGCCGAGTTCGGACTGCGCGAAGTCCGTGATGCCGACGGTGGCGATGTCGCCCTCCAGGCGTACCCACTCGTGTTCGGCCGAATAGCGGAGATCTGAGGGCGTGTTCATGCGTTCCTTTCTCCGGCGCACGGGGCCGATGCGGGCCGTCGCTGCCGGTCAATTCGTCAAGTCAGGGTACTCAAGGATTCAACAAAGTCCGTATCCGCCTCCCCGGAACGGAAGGTCGGATGCTTCAGCATAAACTGGTGGAACGGTATTGTCGTGTTGATGCCCTCGACGATGAACTCCTCCAAGGCCCGCTCGGTCCGGGTCATCGCTTCCTCCCGGTCCATGCCCCATACGATCAGTTTAGCCAGCATGGAGTCGTAGAAGGGCGTGACGACGTACTGGGCGTACACGTGGCTGTCCACCCGTACCCCGTATCCGCCCGGCGTGTGGAAACTCGTGATCTCGCCCGTGGAGGGCATGAAGTTCCGGTCAGGGTCCTCGGCGTTTATCCGGCATTCGATGGCGTGTCCCCGCATTTGCACGTCTTCCTGCGCGAATCCGAGGGGATGGCCCGCGGCGACACGGATCTGTTCCTTTACGAGGTCCTGTGAAACGACCATTTCCGTCACGGGGTGTTCCACCTGGATGCGCGTGTTCATCTCCATGAAGTAGAACTGGCGGTCCTCGGTCACGAGGAACTCGACGGTGCCCGCGTTTTCGTAGTCGATCGCCCGCGCCGCGCGCAGCGCCGCCTCTCCCAGCCCGGTACGAAGCTCGTCATCGACAAAGGGGGACGGCGACTCTTCGATGAGCTTCTGCCTGCGCCGCTGGATCGAACAGTCTCGCTCGCCGAGGTGGACGACCTGGCCGTGCCGGTCGCCCAGTACCTGCACCTCGATATGCCGGGCCTTTTCAATATACCTCTCCAGGTACAGCGCGGGGTTGTTGAAGGCGTTCTGGGCCTCCCGTGAAGCCAGGCGGAAGGCTTCGCGCAACTCGTTCGCGTCGCGGACGATGCGTATACCCCGTCCGCCTCCCCCGGCGGAGGCCTTGATGACCAGGGGAAACCCGACCTCGCCGGATGCCTCTACCGCGGCGTCCTCGTCGGAGACGACGTCCTCCGTGCCCGGTATGGTGGGGACTTCAGACGCCGCCACCGTCTTTCGCGCTTCGGCCTTGTCGCCCATGAGGCGGATGGCCCTGGACGGCGGTCCGATGAAGGCGATGTCGCAGGATTCGCAAACCTCGGCGAAGTGGGGGTTCTCGGACAGAAAACCGTATCCGGGATGCACGGCGTCGGCGTTCATGATTTCCGCCGCGCTGATGATGCGGGGTATGTTCAGGTAGCTGTCGTTCGGCGCGTTGCTGCCGATGCAGACCGCCTCGTCGGCGAAGCGGACATGGAGGGAGTCCTGGTCCGTTTCGGAGTGGACGGCCAGCGTCGCGATGTTCAACTCTTTGCACGAGCGGATGACGCGGAGGGCGATCTCGCCGCGGTTGGCGATGAGGATCTTCTGGAACATCGCTTCCTATGCCGGTTCGATCAGAAACAACGGTTGGCCGTACTCGACGGGCTGGGCGTCTTCCACCAGGATGGCCATCACGCGCCCGTTCAATTCGGACTGGATGGGGTTCATCAGCTTCATGGCTTCGATGATGCACAGCTGCTGGCCGGAGCTGATCCGGTCCTGCTCCTGAACGAAGGGTTCGGCGTCGGGCTCGGGTGACCGGTAGAAGGTGCCCACCATGGGCGAGGTCACCTCGACGTAGGTATTGTCCGCGGAGTCTGCCCGGCCGTCGTCCTGCTGCACGTGTTCCGCGGGCGGTGCGGCGGCCTGTACGTGCGGGTCCGCAACGGGCGCGGGGACGGCGGTCGCGGTCGCGCCGGGCGTCATGCGTACGATCCTGATCTTGCGGTCGCCCTCGGCCACCTCGACTTCCTGGATGTCCGTATCCCGCAGCGATTCGATCAGCTTGAGCACCTCATCGATTCCCATGTCAGGCTCCTCGGAAGGGCGGTTACACCCGCTCCACGTATTCGCGGGACCGCGTATCGATGCGCAGCACGTCGCCGGGGTTGATGAACAGCGGGACCTGCACCACGGCGCCGCTCTCGAGCGTGGCCGGCTTGGTGCCTCCCGTCGCGGTATCGCCGCGTATACCCGGATCGGTCTGCGTCACTTCCAGCTCGATGAAATTCGGCATTTCGATGCCCACGACGCCCTGGTCCGCGGTGAGCAGTTCGAGTGTCATGCTGTCCTTGATGTAATCCTTGTTGTCGCCGATGATTGACGCGCCTACCGGCACCTGTTCGTAGGTCTCCAGGTCCATCATGTAGTACATGTCGCCGTCGGTGTACTGGAACTGGGCCTTGCGCCGTTCCACCCGCACGTCTTCCAGCTTGTCCGAGGCTTTGTAGGTCTTCTCGATCACGGCCCCGGTGTGGATATGCTTCAGGCGGGTGCGCGAGAAGGCCGTTCCCTTGCCCGGTTTGATGTGTTCGCAACCCGTGATGGCATAAATGGATCCATCGATCCTTATGGTCATACCGGTGCGCAGGTCCGTAGCGTTCACCATAAGATCCGGGTGGTCTCCTTTGCCTGCTTCATCGGCCCTTACGCGGCAACCGGTTCCCCGCCAAAAACCCGGGCGTGCCACCATCGAATCCTTGTCGTGCCACCGTCGAGTCCCTGGCGCGCGGTGAATCCGGTCCGGGCGGGTAGAAAGCGTCCTGTTTTAAGGGTGGGCAACGGGATTCGAACCCGCGACCTCCAGAGCCACAGTCTAGCGCTCTAACCAACTGAGCTATGCCCACCATCACCGACGAATGGAGCAGGCAATATAGGCGGGATACCAAACGGCTGTCAAGGGAATTGTCGGGTATCAGACGTACCCGGTGACGGTGTCCCATCCACGGTTTCGAAGACCGCCCCCGCCTCTTCCGGGGGACGGCGAACGACGGTTTCAGGGAGCCGCACTTCGATGTCGGACGGCCGCAGCCCTCGGTTGATCGACTGGGTCCGGTAGGTCAGTTCGAACGTCCCCGCCCCGGGGCCGTCACGGGTGATGCGAACGCGGTCCGGCCTCCAGACTCCGTTCCGGTTTCGAAAACGTTCGAAGGTCCTGGTGACTGAAAGGGTGACGGACCCGTGGTTCACGGGAGATTCCGACACCTCGCGCGTGACCGTCATGCTGCCCGTATCGATCCACAGCGTCCTACGGCCGCCTTCGACCCCAAGTGTGATGACCGCCAGGTTTCCTTCGCGGCGGTAGTCGGTGACGGACGACCCCGGGTACCTGCCGGGCGCTATGGTCCCGGTCACGGCGGCGTGCACGTCGTCCAGCGTCAGGTCGAGTCCGGGTATGGACGCGTCGCGCGCCGCGAGCGTACCTTCGAACACCGTGTTTTCCCGGGGCACGTACAACCGCACGTGGAGGTCGTGGATCAGTACGACGGCGAGGATCTCGAACAGGGCGCCGTGCACGTCGATACGGAACTGCGCCGGGCTGAGGTACCGAATACGGAGGGACGCGCGGCCCCGGCGGTCCGCGTAGGTAGTCTCCACACGTGCGCTGCCCCGGAAGTCCTGAAGGCGCATGGAAGCCGCATCGATCTCCTGGAGCAGCAGTTCGACCGGCAGGGGCGGCGGCGCTGGAGGCGGTGGACGGCAGGACAGCAGCAGGAGCCCGAGGCAGGCGAGTGTCCGAAACCGTCCGGGCACTTTACCTGGCATCCTGGAGCTTCTGCCGGATCTCTTCGGTTTCTTCGGGGGTTATGTCTTCCATTTCGAGGGCGCGCTTCCAGTAACGTTCGGCGCTCCTGTGCATGCCGAGCCGGCTGTAGATGTCCCCGAGATGGTCGTGCACCGTGGCGCTCGTATCTTCGTATTGCAGGGCCTTTTCCACGTACTCCCGCGCTTTCCGGTAGTCGCCCAGCCGGTAGTACACCCACCCCAGGCTGTCGAGGAACGCGCCGTTTTCCGGGGCTTCCTCGAGGGCCTTTTCAATCATAACCTTGGCTTCTTCGAGCCGCAGGCCCCGGTCGGCCAGGATGTATCCCAGGTAGTTCAGGGTGTAGATGTCTTCGGGATCGATTTCAAGGGCGATCTCGAAGGTGGCTACGGCTTTCTCGAACTGGCCCGACTGGTCGTAGTTCTGTGCCAGCAGGAAATGGAGGCGGTGGTGGTCGTTGAACCGCTCGACCGCTTCTTTCGTGATTGCGATGGCTTCTTCGTAATCCTCCTGCTCGGTATGGGCGTATCCCAGGTAGAACCACAGGTCGGGGTTCCCGGGCGCTTTTTCCAACCCGTCGCGAAGGACCTGAATGCCGGTCTCGTAATCTTCCTGGCGCAGATGGGAAAGGCCGAGATTCACCCATGCTCTTCCGTCCTGCGGGTTGAGCTCCACGACCTTGCGGAAGTGTTCGCCGGCCTGGTCGAACGCTTCCCGGGACATGAAACTCACGCCCAGGTACAGGTAGAACTCGGGCATATCGGGCAGGATCGACAGGGCCTGGGTGAGCACGCGTTCGGCCTGCGCGAACTGGTCCTGGCGGAGATAGGCCAGGCTCAGGCTGATCCACCCGCGCGGATCATGGCGGTTGATGCCGATGCTCTTCTGCGACTGGTCGATGGCCTGGTTGTACATCCCGTTGTCCAGGTAGACGTTCGCCAGGTTCAGGCGCAGGGTAACGTCGTCCGGCAACTGCTCCACGCCTTCATGCAACGCGGCGATGCCCTCCTGCGTCTGTCCCTGTTCCATGAGGGCGTATCCCAGCGAAATCCAGCTCCGTCCGTGTGCGGGATCCGCGGCGATGGCCGACCTGTACGCCGCGACGGCGAGGGGAAAGAGGCCTTCTTCCTGGTAGACGAAGCCCAGGTTCAGGTAGAGATCGGGGTGGTCTCCCAGGACGCCCAGGCCCTCGTTCAGCGCATGCACGGCCTGTTCAGCCCGCCCGGTGGCGCGATAGGCCATCCCCAGGCCGATCCGGTATCTCACTTCGCGCTCGTCAAGGGCGATCGCCTGCTGCAGCGGCGCTACGGCTTCCGCCGGCTTGTCCTGGTCGAGCAGCACGTCGCCCAGCGTTCCATGAAGCTCCGCCGAGCCGGGGTGCAGTTCGAGGCCCTCCCCCAGGGTGGAAAGCGCCTGCTCCGCCTCGCCGAGGTCCTGGTAGGCCTCCCCCAGTTCCGCCCACAGGGCCGGGGAGGTCCGGTTGTGCTCCAGCAGCACGCGGTACTCCTCGACCGCTTCGCCCGCCCGGCCGAGGAACCTCAGGAGGCGCGCGAGCCGGTGCCGCAGGGCCGCTTCCCGGTCGGGACCCAGCGCGATGATTTCCCGGTACATGACGACGGCCCGGTCCCACTGCCGCCGTTGCTCATAAATCTCCGTCAGGCCCACCCGGGCGGGTATCGAGTCCGGATAGTCATCGAGCACCTTCTGCAACGCGATGACCGCCTTGTCGTACATCCCTCTCTGCTTGTAGACATCGGCCAGCTTGAAGAGGAATTCGGGATTGCGCGGAGCCAGGCGGCTCACCGTTTCCAGTTCCTTAAGCGCGGCATCTGGATCGTTCAGCCGGCTCGCCAGCTGGGAAAGGGCGATATGGGCCTCGATATGGTCCGGTTCCAGCTTGACGACCCGCTCGAAAGCGGCCCGGGCCGGCACGTACCTGCCCAGTTCGGCCTGGTACCTGCCGAGTATGAACCAGGACTCCGTGGCCGTCGAATCGAGCTCCACCGCCGTCGAGGCGTGTTGCTGTGCCTTGTCGCGCTCCGTCACGCGGTAGTAGGCCCGGGCGAGGGCGGTGTGGATTTCCGCGGAGGTGGAATCGTACTCCAGCGCCTGGAGATAGGATTCGATCGCATTGGCCGGATCGTTCCTGGCTTCGTGAAGGCCGCCCTCCGCGTAATGCTCCAGGGCCCTGGCCCGGTCCACCTGTCCGAGTGCGTATTCCCGGGGACCGACGGCGGCCAGCATCACGGTGACGACGAGGACGTACCAGGTACGACCGGCGGCGCTTAGACTTCTCCCGGCCGGCATGTTTCCTCCCTTCGCCACGTAGCTACCTGAAGATTCGTGTGACATCATTGAATACCACGAACACCATCAGCACCAGCAGCAGGGCCATTCCCGTCTGCTGCCATACCATCCGGTACTTCAGGGAAAGCGGACGCCGGATGACCTTCTCGACGCCCAGGATGAGCAGTTGTCCGCCGTCCAGCGCGGGTATGGGCAGGAGGTTGAGGATGGCGAGGTTGATACTCAGAAAGGCCATGAAACTGAAGAGACTGCTCGCACCCTGTCGGGCGCTGTCTCCCGCCATCTGGGCGATCGCGATGGGACCGCCCACCGAGTCGGTGGACACCTGCCCCATGACCAGTTTCCCGACGAAGTCGACGATGGTAAAGGTGACGGCCACCAGTTGCGTCCCGGCCAGGCCGGCGGAGGAGACGATCCCGATCGGGCTGCGTTTGATGTGGTCCTGCTGGGTGATGCCGATCTGGCCGATGTCGATGACGTCTCCGGTTTCCCGGTCGAGGTCCTGGGCCGTATTGGGTACGATGCCCACCTGGTGGGACTGTCCGTTCCGGGTCCAGGACACCGTGGTCTCCATGCCCGGCCGGACGCGTATCTGCTCGACCATTTCGTACCACTGCGTAACAGCCACGCCGTTCACGGACGTGATCACGTCCCCGGGCCTGAGACCGGCCTGCTCGGCGGGTGAGTCCGGGATGACGGTGCTCACGGCCGACGCGCGGAAATAGTCGAGCCCGCCCAGCCGTTCCGCCATGCCGCCGTCGCCGTACCGCACCAGGATCGTGCGGTCCCGCCCGTCCCGGCGCAGCTTCAGTGACAGGGACGTTCCCGTGACGGTCGCGAGCCCTTCCCGGACATCCTCCCAGGTGTCGACGGCCGCCTGGTCGATTTCGAGTATTTCATCGCCGACCTGCAACCCCGCCGCGGCATAGGGGCTTTCGAGGGCTACCCGGCCAACGGTGGTCGTATCGACGAGCATCACGCCCATGGTCGCGTAGAACAACCAGAAGATGATGAAGGCGAGGACGAAGTTCGCCCCCGGACCGGCCGCGATGACGAAGGCTCGGGCTCCCACGGACTTGGACTGGAACTCCCACGGCTTGTCGCCCTCACCTTCGGACTGGGCGTCGGGCCGCTCCCCGGCCATGGAAACGTATCCCCCGAGGGGAATCCAGGAAATGCAGTATTCCGTGTCCCCGACCTTCTTTCCAATCATCTTGGGCGGAAAGCCGAGGGAGAACCTTTCCACCCGGATGCCCATGCGCTTGGCGGCCAGGAAATGGCCGAGTTCGTGGAAGAAGACCAGCAACCCCAGGACGAAAATCGCCGATAACACGGTGGTCAGCATGCCAATGTCTCCGTTCTGCCTCTGCCTGCTCAGATCCTGTTGGTTCCGATGTTCCCGGTGTTCCCACGCCCCTGAAGGCGCACGGCAATCAATTAGAGAATATACAGGTTTTCGGCACTATCCTGCAATCAACTTTTCCTCGCAGAACGACCGGGTCCAGCGGTCCGCCGCCATGATGGATTCCAGGGTGACGGGCGCCGTGAGATCCGGCGCGGCCAGGTGCCCGTCCATGGCGCCGGCGATGATGCGCGGTATGTCGGTGAACCCGATCCGCTGCCGGAGGAAGGCCTCGACGGCCATCTCGTCTGCGGTGCTCAGGACGGCGGGCAAGGTGGACCCGCGCCGAATGGCCTCGTAGGCCAGCCCCAGACAGGGGAACATGGCCTCGTCCGGCGGGTCCAGGGTCAGAGACCAGTTCCGCGTGATGTCGAACCGGGGCCAGGGAGATTCGAGACGCTCCGGGTACGAGAGGGCGTACTGGATCGGTATGCGCATGTCGGTCGGACCCAACTGGGCCAGCAGCGACCCGTCGACCATCTCGACCATGGAGTGGATGATGGACTGGGGATGGATCACCACGTCGATCTTCGAGACGGGGAGGCCGAAGAGCCAGTGGGCCTCGATGACTTCGAATCCCTTGTTCATGAGCGTGGCGGAATCGATCGTGACCTTCTGCCCCATGTTCCAGGTGGGATGGTTCAGCGCGTCCTTCGAAGTCATTTGCGCCAGGGACGCGGGGGTGCTGTCGCGGAAGGGCCCGCCCGATGCCGTGAGGACCACACGCTGGATCCGGTCCGGGTCCTGCCCGGCCAGGCACTGGTGCACCGCGCAGTGTTCGCTGTCCACGGGCAGGATATCCACCCCGTTGCGCCGCGCCGTTTCCATCACGATCTCACCGGCCATGACCAGGATCTCCTTGTTGGCCAGGGCGATGGTCTTGCCCGCTTCGATCGCCCGCAGCGTGGGGACCAGCCCCGCGCTTCCCGGGAGGGCGCTGATGACCAGGTCCACGTCGGGGTGGGTGACCGCTTCGATCAGGCCCTCCACGCCGGTGTGGATAGACGGTCCAGGCTGACCGCTGCCGCCTCGGGCGATCCCGGCGGTCAACTTGGCCCGCTCGGCGCTGTCCGGGTCCCGGACGGCCACCAAGCGCGGACCGAAGCGCGCGCACTGCTCCTCAAGCAGGTCGATCCGGCTCCTGGCCGTCAGACTGTGCGCCGTATACCGATCCGGGAAGGCCGCGATGACCTCCAGCGTCTGCGTGCCGACCGAACCCGTCGATCCCAGGATTGCGATGCGTTTCATGGCCTGTCTATGCTCCGTCCGTCTGTCCGGACCGTCCGCTGCTTCATCCGTTCACGTAGGCCAGGTAGTAATACACGAAAGGCGCCGCGAAGAAAACGCTGTCGAACCGGTCCAGAATGCCGCCGTGTCCCGGGATGACGCGGGAGGAATCCTTCAGGCCGGCGTCTCTTTTCACCAGGGACTCCGCGAGGTCTCCCAGCTGGGCGACGACGGCGCCGGCAGCGCCCAGGACGACGCAGTGCAGCGGACTCAGAAAGGGAAACAGGGCGTACTGGAGCGCGAACATGAAGGCCACGGCGCCGATCAGCCCCCCGACGGCGCCTTCGACGGTTTTGCTCGCACTAACGCGGTGCAGCAGCTTATGGCGGCCCATCAACCGGCCCGTGAAATAGGCGAAGGCGTCATAGGACCACGGTATGGCAATGGCGAGCAGGACCGGCGCCATGGCCCGCTCCCCCAATGCAACCACGTCCGCACCGTCCATCGGCCACTTGCCCAGCAGGATCAGGTGACTGCCGAGCAGGCCGATCCAGGCCACGCCGAACACCGTGGCGGCAATGTTGTAAAAGGGAGATCGCGCGTGCTTTCTGAATACTTCCGCCGCGGCGGTCGTGAGCAGGAGGGCCGTGAGGATCAAGGGGGCGTGGCGGCCGGATTCGAGCCAGGCGTCGAGACACAACAGAAAGGCCGCGGGTACGCCGACGTACCAGTTGGGCGCCAGGTCCCTGGCCGCGGCGATGCCGTGGTACTCCCGGAGGCCGAAGAGCACGACCAGGGTGACGAACACGAAGAGACTCGTCCCGCCGATCCAGCAAATGAGCACGATGCACGGGATGAACACCGCGCCGACCAGGATTCGGATCCACGTCTCCGCGTAGGCCGCCATGGAGAAGCACTCCGTTACGTGCTGTGTGAGGAGACCTGTTCGCCGGTCCGGCCGAAACGGCGCTCTCTCGACTGGTAATCCCTGATGGCCCCGATGAAGTGGCTCCGCGAGAAATCGGGCCAGAGGACCGGTGAAACCAGGAGTTCGGTATAAGCCAATTGATAGAGCAGGAAGTTGCTGATCCGCATCTCCCCGCTGGTCCGGATCAGCAGGTCCGGGTCGGGCAGGTGCTCCGTGTACAGGTAGGACGCGAAAAGCGACTCGTCGATGGCTTCCGGATCCAGCCGGCCGGCCTGGACGTCCAGGGCGATGCATTGCGCGGCTTCGACGATCTCCTGCCGGCCGCCGTAATTCAGGGCGAAATTAAGCAGCAGGCGGTCGTTGCCCGCCGTCTGCTCCGTGATCTGCTTGATGGCCTGGCGGTTGGATTCCGGCAGCTCGTCCCACCGGCCCAGGAAGGAGACCCGGATCCCGTGCGCGCTGGCTTCTTCGACGGCGCCGCGGAGCGATTCGACGATCAACTGCATGATGGCGGCGACTTCACGCCTGGGACGATTCCAGTTTTCGGTGGAGAACCCGAAGAAGGTGAGGATCCCCACGCCGAACTCTCCTGCGCACCGGATCATCTCGCGGACGGACTCCACCCCCGCGGAGTGACCCTGGTCCCGCGCGAGCCCCTGCTTCTTCGCCCACCTGCCGTTGCCGTCCATGATGAACGCGATGTGGCGGGGCATGCGCACCGGATCCAGTCCTTCTTCCGAGACCGCCCGGTCTTGCTCTGCGTATCGACCCACGTCACCCCCGTAAGGCCGCCGCCGGGTATGGACCCGGATAGCCGGTATCCGCCTAGATCTCCAGGATTTCCTGTTCTTTTACCGATATGGCGCTGTCGATGGAGGAGGTATGCTGGTCGGTGAGATCCTGGATGGTCTTCTGGTGCCGCTTGCTTTCATCTTCCGACAACCGGTGGGCCTTTTCTTCGGCCTTGATGCGCTCGTTCATTTCCCGGCGCACGTTTCGGATGCCGATCTTGCCGTCCTCGCCCAGTTTCTTGATCAGTTTAACGTATTCGAGCCTTCGCTCTTCGGTCAGCGCAGGAACCGGCAGGTGGATGGCATTGCCATCGGAATTCGGCATGAGTCCCAGGTCGGAGGTCTGGATGGCACGGATGATTTCGGGGACCATCTGCTTGTCCCACGGCTGTATCGAGATCGTTCGGGCGTCCGGCGTGTTGACGGTGGCGACCTGGTTGATGGGGGTCATGGTCCCGTAGGCTTCCACCTGGATGTTGTCCAGCAGGGCCGGATTGGCCCGGCCGGCCCGGACCCCGGCGAGTTCCATGCGCAGCACCTCGACGGACTGGTCCATCTTTCGGCTGGTTTCCTTGATGATCTCTTTCGCTTCCACGATACACCTCTCTGTCATCGGAAAACCGGTTGCGTTCCTGCCGGCAAGGTTGTTCGGGGGGTTATTCTCCGCCCAGCTCGTACCGGACGAACCGTCTTACCATGATGTTCTCGCCCAGCGTGGCCACAGCCTCCGTGATCAGGTCCCGCACCGTCTTGTCGGTATCCCGTATGAACGGCTGTTCCAGGAGGCAGTTTTCCTGGTTGAATTTCTCTATTTTACCCTGGACGATCCGATCGACGATATGATCCGGCTTGCCCTCGTTCCGCGCCTGGTTCCGGTAGATCTCCCGTTCCTGTTCCAGGACGGCTTCCTCGATCTGGTCCCGGTCCACGGCGAGGGGGCGGGTGGCCGCCACCTGCATGGCGATATCGCGGGCCAGGGTCTGGAAGGCCTCGTTCCGCGCGACGAAATCGGTCTCGCAATTGATCTCGACCATGGTGGCGATGCGGCTGCCTGGATGGATATAGGTATGGATGATGCCTTCTTTCGCCTCCCGGGCACTCTTCTTGGACGCCGCCATGATGCCTTTCTCACGCAGGAGCGTGACGGCTTTCTCGATACTGCCTTCGGTCTCTACGAGGGCCCGCTTGCAGTCCATCATTCCGGCGCCGGTCTGGCTTCTCAACGTCTTTACGTCACTGGCTGATATAGTCATGAAATCGTATGAAATCTAGCGGTCATGCTCGGACCTGCTCGGACCTGCTCGGACCTGCTCGGACCTGCTCGGACCTGCTCGGACACGATCGGTTCCGATCATCCGCTACGGCCGCCTTTCCCCGGCCATGTTTCCGCTTCAGGCCTGCTGCTCTTCGACCGCTTCGACCACTTCAACCTCTTCGACCGGTGCCTCGTCCCCGGGTACTGGACGTCCGGAATTTCGCAGCCCTTCCTCCGCGGCGCTCGCGACGACTTCCGTGATGAGGCTGATGGACCGGAGGGCGTCGTCGTTCCCGGGTATGGGATAATCGATCAGATCGGGGTCGCAGTTCGTATCCAGGATGCTGACGATGGGGATCTCCAGGGTGTTCGCCTCCGCGACGGCGATCCGTTCCTTGCGGGCGTCCACCACGAAAATAACGCCGGGCAGGTCGCGCATTTCGCGGATGCCGCCCAGTACTTTCTGCAGGCGCTCCCGCTCCTTCTCCAGGCTTGCGGCCTCTTTTTTCGTGAGCGCCTCCATGGTGCCGTGCTCTTTCATTTTCTCGAGTTCTTCCAGGCGCTTGACGCTGGTCTGGATGGTCTGGAAGTTCGTCAACATGCCGCCGAGCCAGCGTTCCGCGACGTAGAACATGCCACACCGCTGCGCCATTTCGATGATGATGGGCCTGGCCTGCTTCTTCGTGCCCACGAAGAGGACGGACTGCCCGTTCTCGACGGCCTTGCGTACGGCGTCATACGCGATTTCGATCTGGCTGAGCGTCTTCTTCAGGTCGATGATGTAGATGTTGTTGCGCTCGGCGAATATGAACTCCTTCATCTTCGGGTTCCAGCGTCGGGTCTGGTGACCGAAGTGAACGCCCGCGCCGAGCAGTTCCTGAATAGTCGGAATCCCCATAGGCGGTACTGATCTCCTTGTCTGGCAGGCGGTCAGGCCTGCGTCCGGTAAATTAACGCTTAGAGAACTGGAACCGCTTGCGTGCGCCGGCCAGTCCGTACTTCTTGCGTTCCTTGATGCGTGAATCCCGCGTCAGCATGCCCGCTTCGCGCAGCGGCGCGTGCAGGCCTTCGTCCATGTCCTTCAGCGCCCGCGCGATGCCGAGTCTCAACGCCCCGGCCTGACCGGTCTTGCCTCCGCCGAAGGTCCGCGCGAACACGACGACCTGGTCGTTCATTTCGGTGAGCACCAGGGGTTCCTCGATCGCGGCGACGAGACCGGGCCGGTCGAAGTAGTCGATCAGCGGCTTGTCGTTGACCTGGTGACTGGCGCCATCCTTCTTCGCGCGAAGCCATACCTTGGCGATGGCCCGCTTCCTCCGGCCCACCGCGTGGTGTCCATGGGTATCCGAATTCATGCTCCGTTACGCTCCTTTTTAAAGTTCCAGCTTTAAAGTTCCAGCGCGACCGGTTTCTGAGCGCTGTGGGGGTGTTCCGCGCCGGCGTACACGCGGAGCTTGCGAAAGATCTTACGTCCGAGGGCGTTGTGCGGCAGCATGCCCTTGATGGCCATGCGCAGCACGCGCTCCGGGTGGCGTGCTGCCATGCGTTCGTAGCTGATGGCTTTCAGGCCGCCGGGATAGCCGCTGTGGCGGTAATAGATCTTGTTCTGGGGTTTCTTGCCGGTCAGGACCACCTTCTCTGCGTTGATGACGATGACGTGGTCGCCGGTATCCAGGTGGGGCGAGAAGATCGGCTTGTGCTTGCCGCGCAAGATCTTGGCCACTTCGCTGGCCAGCCTGCCCAGCACCTTGCCTTCGGCGTCCACGACGTGCCAGTCCCGCTGCAGGTCCTCCATCTTAACCGTTGGTGTCTTCATAGTATGGTACACGCTCCTTTATCCGGTGACGGCCGGTTATCCGGTGGCGGCCGGTTCCCATGCATGGTGTGACAGTGCGGCGAGACTCTCGGCGTAGGGCGCTCTGGCCACGCCGCGTTCCGTGATGATGGCAGACACGTAACGGGCCGGGGTTACGTCGAATGCGGGATTGTACACCTCCACCTCCTCAGGGGCGGTGCGTCCGCCCGGTCCCTGGCTTACTTCGGCGGCTTCGCGCTCTTCGATCGGGATCCCGGCGCCCGATTCGATGGACAGGTCGATCGAAGAGTAAGGCGCCGCCACGTACAGGGGCACGTCGTGCGCGTCGGCCAGCACAGCCACGCCGTAGGTGCCGATCTTGTTGGCGACGTCGCCGTTGGCGGCCACACGGTCCGCGCCCACGATCACGCAGTCGATCCGGCCTTCTTTCATGACCTGGGCAGCCATGCTGTCGCATATGAGCGTCACGCCTATGCCCGCCCGGGTCAGCTCCCACGAAGTCAGCCTGGCACCCTGGAGGACGGGTCTCGTCTCGTCCGCGTACACGTGGACCCGCTTGCCTTCGCTGTGCGCCTGGTACACTACCGCGAGGGCCGTGCCCGCGCCGGCCGTGGCAAGCGCGCCGGCGTTGCAATGGGTGAGTACCGTCTGTCCGGTGCGGAGCAAAGCGGCGCCGTGCTCACCGATCAGGCGGCACGTGTGCTCGTCCTCGGACTGTATGGCCCGGGCTTCGTCGAGCAAAGTACGCTTGATGTCCTCCACCGTTGCATCCTCGTTTTCCCGGACGGTCCGGCGCATCCGCTCCAGCGCCCAGAACAGGTTGACGGCCGTGGGACGGGTGGCCGCCAGCAGTTCCGCGGCTTCGTCGACTTCACGGCTGAAGGAGGCGAAGTCGGCCGCGCGGCTGTGCTGGACCCCGACGACGACCCCGAAGGCCGCGGCGACGCCGATGGCCGGCGCACCGCGTACGCTCAGCCGCCGGATGGCTTCCGCGACGGACGCGATGTCCCGGCATCGGGTGTAGACCACTTCGCCGGGCAGGCGCGTCTGGTCCAGCAGTACCAGCACGCCATCGTCGCTGTCCCACCGGATGGTCTTGAAATCCATGACTGCCGACCCTTCACTTCCTGCATGCTCTGCCTGCTTGACGCCGGTCATGGCGTAATCATCTCCATGAACCGGTCGTGACGGTCCGAAATCTCGGCTTCGGTAAGCGATTCGAGCCGCCTGACACTGAAATCCTCCACGTTGAACGAGGCCATGACGCTGCCGTGTACCATGGCGCGTTTCAAAGCGCCTACGCCCGTATCGCCCGACCGGGCAAGGTAACCCATGAATCCGCCCGCGAAGGTATCCCCGGCGCCCGTCGGATCCACCACGGTGGCCACGGGGTATGAAGGGATGCCGAACCAGGCGTCGCGCGTACAGAGCGTCGCGCCGTGCGCGCCTCGCTTGACCACCACCGCCCGCGGGCCGAGTTCCAGTATGCGTTCCGCCGCCCGCACGAGGTTGTGGTCATCCACCAGTTGCAGGGCCTCGCTGTCGTTGATGATCAGCACGTCCACCGTGCTGAGCGTCGACAGCAGGGACGTCCTCTGTCCCTCGATCCAGAAGTCCATAGTGTCGCAGGCGACGATCCCGGGACGTTCCGGATGGTCCGTACGGCATGACTGGGTCAGCACGTCGCGCTGCACGTCCGGATCGAGATTCGCCAGGAACACGTGATCGTGCGCGCGATGCCGCTCCGCCAGCACGGGCTTGAAACCGGAAAACACGTTCAATTGCGTGTCGATCGTGCGACGGTCGTTCATATTGGCGGCGTATTCGCCCGCCCAGCGGAAGGTCTTTCCTTCCTTCACCTCCAGGCCCGATACGTCAACCTGTCTCTCCCGCAGGAAATCCAGGGACGCCAGGGGGAAATCGTTCCCAACGACGGCGATGACGTCTACCGGCGCATAGAAACTGGCAGCCGCCGAGAAATAGGTCGCCGAGCCACCGATCGCGTCGTTGGCCTCTCCTTCCGGCGTCTTCACCGAATCAAACGCCACCGTTCCGACGACGAGAATGCCCAATCTATGCCTCGTGTTCCAGCGCGTCTACCCTGGCCCCGGGGACGCCCGCATCGGACGTGCGGATGATCTCACCCGTTGCCGCGTCGGTCGAAACGACGACCCGGGGCGCGTCTCCCCATAGCCGCTCGAGTCCGTAGAATGTGCGGACTTCCGCTCTGAACACGTGTACGACCACGTCCACGTAGTCGAGCAGTACCCACCGCCAGCTCTGTTTGCCCTCCGTGTGCCAGGGCGACGTTTCCCGTTCCTTGAGATCCGCCGCCACCTGCTCGACGACCGCCTTGATCTGCGGTTCGGAACCCGCCGTCCCGATGACGAAGTAGTCCGTGATGGACGAAAGGCCCCTGAGGTCGATGATCATCACGTCCACCGCATTCTTGGCCAGCATGGAAAGGGTCGCCTGTTCCGCGATTTCCTGCGATGCCAACGCCACGATCACTCGTTCTCCACGGAAAAGAGCAGTTCGCCGTAATCCTTGCCGATCACCACCGATACGTCCACCAGGCGGTCGTCGTTCCGCTGGAGCAGGACATATTGCGTACCCAGCGCGTTTCCGACCGCGCGGGCGGCCTCGGACGGCCCGTCCGTTCCCCTGCGGTCCAGCACGACCGTTTCCCGGTACTCGAAATGGTCGGCGTTGTCGATATTGACCACGTCGAAACCCCGTTCTCTGAGGAATCGCATGGCCTGTTGTCCGATTCCCCGTTCACCGCATCCGTTCAGGACCTCCACCTGGATATGGAAGGCCGAGGGGTCGACGACCGCCTCGACGGATCGTTCGGCGGACATGGAGAATGCGGACGAGGTCGCCACCGAGTAGACCAGATAGGCATTCAGCCCGACCAGGATGAAGATCACGCCTTCCAGCACCCGAACGCGCCAGCGGCCGCCTGGCCCGCGTCCTTCCGCAACGGCGTCCGGCCGGTTCGCGGAAGGCTGATTGACCTGTCTCGTCATGGCGGATCCCACGCGGAACGCGTCCTAGGGTACGGCCTGCAACGGGACCGTGCGACCATCGATATCTGCTTGCCAGAGATAACCGGAGAGCTTACTAGGGGAATACACCAGGAAGGGAAACATAGGTAGGGTACCAACAGTGCTTCATCGACCAGCTCCTTTCACCATGCGATCCCCCTTTGTACCCCGGTCTCGACACAGTTCCGCCGTCAAATCGAACGCTGGTTCGACAGGCGGAATCCGATTCGCTTTCCAGACCACTATATATACAGAGCGGGAGGGTGCGGTGTCAACTGTTTTTTAGCTGTCGCGAGGCGGCGCGCCGTCACGTTCCAGCAGCCAGGATTCGGCAGCCGACAGTTGCTCCGGGGTGTTTATCCCCATGGCTTCTTCCGGCGTGCCGGCCGGGGCGTCGGCGATGCGGTGGCCCTCCCGCCGGAGAATCTCGATGGTATCCGTCAGGTAGTACTCGCCCTGCCGGTTCTCCGGGGTCAGCCGGTCCAGGGCCCGCAGCAGCAGGTCCGGTTCGAAACAATAGGTGCTGGTGTTGATCTCCTTAAGCGCCCGTTGTACCCCGGTGGCGTCCTTCTCCTCGACGATCCGGTCGATCCGGCCCGCGCTGTCCCGCAGGATGCGGCCCAGTCCCACGGGGTCGTCGACGTGTGCGGTGAGTACGGAGGCCGCGGCACCTTCCCGGCGGTGCGCGCCGATCAACGCCGCCAGGGTGGAAGGACGAATCAGGGGCGTGTCTCCGGCGAGGACGAGGACTCCGCCGCTTTCTCCGGCCAGCAGCGGTCCGGCCTGGCGCACCGCGTGACCGGTGCCCAATTGCTCCTCCTGCACGGCGAATTCCACGGGCGGTCCGGGCAATCCGGGCGATCCGGCCAGTTCCTGCCGCACCGCGCCGGCCTGGTGGCCGATGATGACGATGATCCGCCGCGGACGGAGCGCTCGCGCCGTGTCCAGCACGTAGTGAATCATCGCCCGGCCGTTTATGCGGTGCAGCACCTTCGCCAGATCGGAATGCATCCTCGTGCCTTTTCCCGCGGCCAGGACCAGTGTGATCAGATCGTCGTTGGCTTCTTCCATCGGGGCTCCGGTTACGGCTCGGTGAGATAGCGGACGAGATGGTCCACGGGTTTCAGGTCATCCAGCAGGTCGGAAACCGTCCGCCCGTGCACCGGGTGGACCAGGTCCGGGTGGATTTCCGCCAGGGGAACGAGCACGAAGGCCCGCTGCGCCATGGCGGGATGGGGCAGGTCGAGACCCGGCCGTTCGAGTACCAGGTCGTCGTAGACCAACAGGTCGAGGTCGATTTCGCGGGGCCCTTTTTCCCACGTGACGGAACGTCCCATGCGCGCTTCGACGTCCTTGAGCGTTTCAAGCAGTCCCATGGGCGCAAGCGTGGTCTCCAGGAGGGCCGCGCCGTTGACGAAGTCGGGCTGGCCGGCATGGCCCACCGGCCGCGTCTCGTACCATGACGAGCGCCGGACGATCCGGATCGCCTCATGTCCGGCCAGTTCGCGTAGCGCCTGCCGGCATCTTGCGACGCGATCTCCCATGTTGCTGCCCAGTCCAAGCGCAACAGACGCCATTTCGCTCCTTGCGGTCCGCCTGGTCCGCATAGTCCGCATAGTCCGCTTAGTCCGCCTGGCCCACATGGACCGCTCGGTCCCCCTGGCCTGGTCCCCCTGGCCCGCATGGACCGCTCGGTCCGGTACGTCACGTTCCCGTACCTCACGGTCCGGTACGTTCCGACTCCCTGCTTCGATGCACGGTGACTCCGGGGGTTCCCGAATGGGGCAGGTCCGCGGCGACCCCGGGCTTCCACAGTCTGACCACGACCTGGTCCACAGGGGGGTAGGCGGAAAGCAACTCGTCCGCCACCCGGCCGGCGACCGCCTCCAGCAGACGGCATGGCTCGCCGCCGAGGATGCGTCCTACGCGCAGGCATACGTCGGCGTAGTCCACGGTATCGGAAAGGCGGTCAGTCCGGGACGACTCCGACAGGTCCAGGCGCAGTGCGACGTGGGCTTCGAATACCTGTCCCCGAGCCCGTTCGCGGGCTGTCACGCCATGATGGCCGAATGTGCGGATTCCCCGCACGTTGATCCAGTCTCCGGGCATGGGGCGGATCCGTTCAGGCCAGACTGACCGCGGGGAACGCCCGTTTGCGCAAACGGAACCGCGACATCTGCCGGTCGATGCGGTCGAGCGCGGACCGGATCTGCGACTCTTCGCCGTTGAAGGCCATCCGGACGTATCCTTCGCCGTACTCGCCCAGGTATGCGCCGGGCACGACGAACACGCCCGCCTTGCGCAACAGGATGCTGAATCGAACGGAGGAATAGCGGGGCGGCACGGGAAGCCAGACGTAAGGTCCGCCGCCGGGTGCGGGCAGGTGCCAACCGAGGTCCCGCAGCCCCGTTACCATCAGGTCCCTTTGCGACCTGCACCGGGAAACCACGGCTTCCACGTGCCGGTCCAGACGGGGAAACTCCGCGGCCGCGGCCGCGAGAAGACCGGGCAGCAACGGGTCATGCAGATGGGAGGTCAACTGGGACATGGCGGCCAGCGCGGATGGATTGCCCACCGCCACGCCCAGGTCGCGGAACATGCCGCCGGGCAGCACGGAAAGGGAAAACAACTCGATGCCCACGTTCATCGCGCCGGGCGTCTGCAGAAGGCTCGGGGCTTCGACCCCGTCGTACGTCAGAAAATGCTGCGTCGCGTCGTGACAGACGATGATGTTGTGCCTGCGCGCGAAATCGATGAGTTCCCGGAAGAACGAATGGTCTGCCACGACCCCGGTCGGGTCGTTCGGAAAACCGACGTACATCAGCTTTGCCTGCCCGGCGATCCGGGGTTCGATCTGCTTCAGGTTGGGGAGGAAATCGTTTCGTCCGTGCAGGGGATAGGACTGGATCTGCCCGTTCGCCAGCACGGCGCTGGTCCGGTACGCCGGGTGGGAGGGGTCGGGCGCCAGCACGGTTTCGCCCGGGTTGACCAGCGCCATGGCCACGCAGGCCGGGCCGACCGCCGAACCCGCGAAGGGCAGGACGTGCGTGTCCGGATCGATCTCCACGTCGAACCGGTACGCGAACCAGTTGCTGAATGCCTTGCGGAACGCGTCGCCGGCATGCCGGGATGTCTCCGCCAGATCGTCCGGTCCGCCTGGTCCGCCTGGTCCGCCCGGTCCGCCTGGTCCGCCTGGTCCGCCCAGGTCGCCTCGACCTCCGGTGGCCGCCACGGCGTCGAAGGTCTTCTCGATGGTATCCTGGCGCGGGAGGGGATCGGCAATGCCCGTGGTCAGATCGATGGGCTCGATCCCCCTGGCGGCCAGTCTTCTTAAGTACCGGGAATGTTCAAGGGGCCGGTTCAGCGGGATCTGGTGTAGCCGCTCCGCGCGTTCTATTACCACCGGGTTTCTCATGGTCGCTCCGTCGCCCAGGACCTGTCTTTCGCATCCGCCGCAGGTTACGGGGGAATATAGAATCGGCAACCGGTCGTAGCAAGAGAAAACCCCCGGTGAATGCCACCGGGGGTTTACCTGCAACCGGTCGGGGACCGGTCCCTAATCGAAGCGTCCCGCTTAGTACATGCCGCCGCCGTGAGGCATGGCCGGAGGCGGGGTATCATCAGGGAGTTCCGCCACCAGTGCTTCGGTGGTCAGCAGCAGGCCGGCGATACTCGCGGCGTGCTGCAGCGCTACGCGGGAAACCTTGGCGGGCTCGATCACGCCTGTTTCGGACATGTCGCCGTAGGCATCGGATTCGAAGTTGTAACCGTATCCGCCTTCGCCTTCGCGGATCTTCTGCAGGATGATGGAACCCTCCAGACCGGCGTTCTCCGCCAACTGCCTCACGGGCGCCTCGAGCGCCTTGCGCACGATGCCGGCGCCGACGGTTTCGTCGCCCTCGGTGTCCAGCCCGTTGTCCAATGCGGAAAGCGCGCGGATGAACGTGACGCCGCCGCCCGGCACGACCCCTTCCTCGATGGCCGCCTTGGCGTTGTTGAGGGCGTCTTCGACCCGGGCCTTCTTCTCCTTCATCTCGGCTTCCGTCGCGGCGCCCACGTTGATGACCGCCACGCCGCCCGCCAGCTTGGCCAGGCGTTCCTGGAGCTTCTCCCGGTCGTAATCGGAGGTGGTTTCCTCGATCTGGGCACGGATCTGATTGATGCGTCCCTGGATCGCGTCGGTGCCGCCGGCGCCTTCGACGATCGTCGTGTTGTCCTTGTCGAGGTTGACGCGCTTGGCCGTACCCAGGTCGCCCACGGTCACGTTCTCCAGCTTGAAACCGGCGTCCTCGGAGATGACCGTGCCGCCGGTCAGGATGGAGATATCTTCGAGCATGGCCTTCCGGCGGTCGCCGAACCCCGGCGCTTTCACCGCGGCGACCTTCAGGGTGCCGCGAAGCTTGTTGACCACCAGCAGGGCAAGGGCCTCGCCCTCGATATCCTCGGCGATGATCAGCAGCGGGGAGCCGCTCTGGGCGATCTTCTCGACGACGGGATAGATATCCTTGACGGCGCTGATCTTCTTGTCGTGGATCAGGATCTTCGTGTCCTCGAGTACCGCTTCCATGGACTCGGAGTCGGTAACGAAGTAAGGCGACAGGTAACCGCGGTCGAACTGCATGCCCTCCACGACGTCGAGGGAGGTTTCCATGCTTTTGGCCTCTTCGACCGTGATGACGCCGTCCTTGCCCACTTTTTCCATCGCGTCCGCGATCAGGTCGCCGATGTTGCCGTCGCCATGGGCCGAAACGGTGGCGGTCTCGGAGATTTCCTTCCGTCCTTCCACGGCCTTCGACATTTCAGCGATCGAGCCGACCACCGCGGATACGGCCTTGTCGATGCCCCGCTTCAGATCCATGGGATTGGCGCCGGAAGTCACGTTCCGCAAGCCTTCCGCGTAGATGGCCTGGGCGAGGACGGTGGCCGTGGTCGTCCCGTCACCGGCCACGTCGCTGGTCTTCGACGCGGCTTCCTTGATCATCTGGGCGCCCATGTTTTCGTAGTTGTCCTCGAGCTCGATTTCCTTCGCCACCGTGACGCCGTCCAGCGTGAAAGTAGGCGAACCGAATTTCTTGTCGAGCACGACGCATCGGCCCTTCGGACCCATGGTGACACGGACCGCGTCAGCCAGGGCGTCCACCCCTCGCTTGAGGGCCTGCCGGGCATCCGCGTCGAATGAAAGTTGTTTTGCTGGCACTTCTGCTACCCCCTATGATTCGCCGGGTGGTACCGGGCGTTTTCGAGCAAGGCGAACAGGCTTGGCTGTACGCGCTTTTGATTCGTCTAAGCACTTGTATATTCAACAAGTAGCGATACTGAAATTAGCACTCAAAGTTCCAGTCTGCTAATATATGAAGGGTCGTTGGATGATGCAAGGGTTTTTTGAATTGGCGCTCGCGCTTTTGTAACGCCCGCAGGAAGGTGCGCGAGGGGGTGCAGGAGGGATAGCGGAACGTGATTACACCGACTGGGAATGATGGAACCACTGGATCCGGCCGCCAGGGCCGAGGCCGGCATCCGATCTTCTGCGGCGGATCAGGCGCTCCGCCGCAGCACGGCTATATAGATCAACGCGGTGGCGAACATGATCAGGCTGTAGGTCGCCGCCGGCATGGTCGCGAGCCCGCCGCCGAACAGCATAACCGCGACCGCGATCGCGAGCGTCCCGTTCTGGATGCCGCATTCGATCGCAATGGCGGTCCGCCGGGTCGGTCCGGAGGCGAACATCCGGGCGAGAATCCAGGCGAGTGTCATCATCAGCAGGTTGAGGACGAGGGTGACGAGTCCGGCCTGCGCGAAATAGGAGACGAAGTTGGCGCGTTGATCGAAGATCGCGCCGGCGAGAACGAGCGTCAATAACACCGCGGAGACCTTGCGGGCCGCGGGCTCGAACCGAATTGCGAAGCTTTCCGCGAAGCGGCGAATGGCAAGACCGATCAGCACCGGAACGGCGACGATCAGGAAAACGCCGAGTGCGGCGCCGGCGACCGATATGTCCTGCTCCGCGGAATCGCCGATGAATTGCCCGTAGGCGAAGACCACGATGACCGGAATGGTGATCACGCTGG
>JAPPBT010000057.1 GCA_026702745.1 Gemmatimonadota bacterium | reverse complement strand
CCCCCCCCCCCCCCCCCCCCCCCCCCCCCCCCCCCCCCCCCCCCCCCCCCCCAGGAAACACCGGAGCGAGGGGATCAACAGATCTTGACTAGAATCTGTTCTTTATGCGGCACGTAAGTACAAACAGAGCCTTAAACCATCCTGCTTATCATGGATCAGACGCCAGCGCACGCACAACGGCTTCCGGATCTCGATCGATAACGGTCAGTAGAACGCGGGCTGCGCGGTCTGGAACGCGACGGCCTTGTTCCCAATCCTGTAACGCACGTGCGTCGAGACCGAATCGATCAGCGAATTTCGCCCGACTCAGTTTCATGCGGGTACGAAGCATCCGAACGCGATCAGCAGACGGGTCATCAACGATTCTGGATGGAAGCTCAATCTCGCCACGTACTTGAGAGAGTACCTCCCCCAGCGCTGTTTCGATATCTCGACCCAATGAGGTTCGTTTCGCAGTCAATTGATACTCCCAATCTTCTTGATCTCTGCAACTAGTTTTACAAGCACCTTCTTATCTGCCATAGTCAGGTCTTCACGGGCGGACTTTGCATATGCTGTTAGTATATAGATGACTTCTTTCCCTGTATGGTAGAAATATATCGTCCGAACTCCACCCCGCTTGCCACGTCCAGGTACGGTCCAACGAAACTTACGGATTCCTCCGGTTCCCGGTACAACCGGCGCTCCATCAGGGTCGGCTGCAATAGCAACCTCCATATCCCGTCGGCTGTGCTCCGAAAGCAACCTACGAATAGCCCGCTCGTAGGTCCGGGTAGTGATTATCTTCATTGTACAATATGCGGCACTGCCGCATATCTATCAAGCTTTTTATGAGTGTCTGCGTGGAGTTGTAGTCGGGATGTAATCGAGAACGAAACCGCTGGACCGCACTGTCGAGTCTACGGGGTCCAGGAGATGGCGCCTAGTGCGCCTCCTCCTTCATCTCATCCGCCGCCTTGCAGTTGCGGATCCAGATCTCGTCCTTTGTGGGTTCGAAGCCCTTCCAGGCATAGGGGTCTGTGCCGGAGACCGGGACGATGGCGCGCCGGTCGGCCGTGGCGGGGCGTTCGCCTTCCTGTATGCCCCAGGGCAGGAGGCTCCATGCGTTGCAGTAGTGGTTCACCAGCACGCGGCGGGGCTGGTCGCTCCGGTTCTTGTAGGACCGGTGCAGGAGATAGCCGTTGAAGAAGACCAGGGCCCCGGCGCGGACTTCGACAGGCACTTCCACGGACTCGTCGAAGCCATGACTCTCGGGGGCAAAGTCGAACTCGTCGGGGTTCTCGTGAGCCCGCTGGGGGTACAGGTAGCCGTTGCGATGGGAACCGGGGATGACGTACAGGCACCCGTTTTCGATGGTGGCGTCATCCACGGCGATCCATGCACCGATCAGGGACCGGTCCCGCGTGGGGATGAAGATCTCGTCCTGGTGCCAGGCCTGGCCCTGGAACCGGGGCGGTTTGATGAAGTACATGGACTGCATGCACTTGACACTACCGTCCCAGTAGGGCAGGTGGGCCGCGGTAATCTGGCTCAGCACGCCGCAGATCTTCGGATGGCGCACGTACTTCTCGATCACCTGGCTGACGAAGTGCGGCTGGTGTATGCACAGGATGCGCTGCAGCACGTCCTCGTCGGTGTCGTCGGTCTTCGGCGGATCGAGTCCCCGGCAGGGATACTTCCCCCGCGCCACGTCCACCAGGTCGTCCTTCAGTTCCTGCAGTTCCTCGCCGGTCATCAGGTCGGGCACGACGAGATAGCCGTTGTCCACGTAGAACTTGATCTGCTCATCGTCCACGATCCGGGGGACTTCGATCGCGGGTTCGGTCTGCTGGGAAAGGTCGGTCATGGTCATGGCTGGCCTCGGCGACATTCGGTTCAGGGCGGTGAATTCGAGCGCGAAATGGAGATGTTCCCGGCGTTATTCTTAATGAAACGCGGGGGTTTTGTCAACCGTCCATTGCCCAGCAGGGGATATTTCACCGCTCACTTCACCTCTAAGGGATTATTGCTGTTTTCGTACGCGCATTCCTTTATATTATCCCAAACCTAATCTACGTACCCGCGCGGCGTAAGCGGCGCGGTCCTGTTCGAACGAAGCCGCGGGGTAATCCGTCGCGGTCTCGTTTGAAATCCAAACAGATTCAGATGACAAGAGATTCCAGCCCAACAGCGAGGGGGATATCGTGCTGAAACCTGCAAACGGCACGCCGGGAGACGTGACCGATTATAGCTATACCCGTATCGAATACGACCTGGCCGAAGGTCGCGAAGTCAGCGTCGAGGACCACCGCGTCCAGGACGACATGGACTTCCTGGGCGGCATCGGCCGGTCCTTCAAGATCCTTTCGGGTTACGACGTGAGCGATCCCTTTGCGCCGGACGTCCCGCTGGTCATCAATACGGGCTGCTTCACCGGCACGCAGTTCATGACCGGTCTGCGGGCGTATTTCTCCGGCTATTCTCCCCTGAAGCGCACCCGAGCCGGCATGCCCATGCCCGTATGGTCGGCCATGAGCGGGAGTTTCGGCCGCAAGTTCTCCTATACCGGCATCGGCGACCTGATCCTCACCGGACGTGCCGACGTTCCCAGCTTCCTGGTGATCAGGCAGACCGACGAGGGCCCCGATATCTCCCTGGTCGAGGCCCCTGCGCACCTGGTCGGCGCACGGGTCCGGGACAAGATGGTCTATCTGGACGAGCACTACAACGATGGCGACAAGAACTACCATGCCCATTTCGCCGTCATTGGGCCGGCCGGCGAGCACTGGGAGACGGTTTGGTACGCCGCCGTGGTGGGGTCGACCCAGGAACAGCTGATGAGCGGAGAGGACAAGTGGCGGTTCGCGGGCCGGCTCGGCATGGGGTCCGTGGTCGGTTCCAAGAACATCCTCGGCATCGTGGCCAGGGCGGAGAACGACTTCTACCGCAAGGGCGACGACCGGCTCAAGGCCATCAACAACGAGATCGGACGGGGCGAGCAGAGCCGGGGATACCGACATCCCAACAACCGGAACGGACTGGGCGGAACGGGCAAGAACAGCAAGATACTCGACAGTTACGGGGTGCTGCCCTACCGAAACTTCGAGCCGCCCGGCGAGAACGTGGCCGTCCCGGTGCACCTGGAGACCATGCGGGAATCGGACGATTTCATCGTCATCGACAAGAGTTGCTACGGCTGCCAGATTACCTGCCACCAGGACTTCTACGACGTCCCGGAAGGCGGCAAGGATCCCGACTGGCGTAGGGCCCGAAGGAACCATGGAGAGTACCTGGGCCGATTCGAGTTCGAACCCATGGAACTATCCGGCGCCAACCTGGGCATCCTGGATCCCCACGACAACCTGGAGCTCGCCCGGCTGGACGACGACCTGGGGTTCGATACCATCTCGGCCAACGTCGTGATCTCCTTCCTGATGGATTACAATGCCCGGGGCAACGGCACCGTCGCGGGCGGCGTCACCTTCGGCGACGCGGAGGGCGCCCGCCGGCTCAAGGAGGATATCGCCTACGGACGCGAACCCCTCTTCGGCAAGGGCGTCCAGGCGATTGCCGAAGAGATCGGCGGCAAGGCCTTCGCCATGCACGCCAAGGGGGTCGAGTTCTCCGCCTACCTGGGACAGACCAATCCGGGCTATCCCTTCGCCGTGGCCGGCGGCCACATGTCCATGCGTACCTTCCTGCTGTACGTGATGGACCCGGACTGCAAGCCCGATTCCGCCGATTACTGGGTCCACAACATCACCGAGGAAGGCTGGAAGATGGTGAACAAGGACCTGCATGGGGGATGCCTGTTCACCATGGCCCCGCCGGACCAGGTCAGCGAGGGCATAGAGGCCGTTTTCGGGGTGCCTTTCTCGGCCGAGCGGGTGCTGGACGCCACCTACCGGGCCCACATCCTGGGTTTCGCCCTCGAGCAGAAACAGGGGATCACCCCGGACGAATACGACATGCCGGCCGATGTTTTCATCGGTCAGGCCAAGGGCGACCTGCCCGCCGTGCATTTCCTGACCAGGGAACTGTTCGAAGAGGTCAGGTCCCGTGTGCTGGAACGCCTGCACCAGGACGTGGAAACCCTCGGCTACGGTGGTCACGCGGTACCGGCGTCCGTCTAGACGATCCAGGCGGTCCGGAGACATGAATCCCAAGAACAAGCTCATAGGGGCTTCTCTCGCCATCGTGGTCATCCTGGGATTCGGAACCCTGGGATACAAGCTGCTGACGGAATGGACCTGGTTCGAAAGCTTCTACTTCACGCTGATCACCATCACGACCATCGGATATACCGAACCGGCCGGCTTCACCGAAAACGGCCGCTACTTCGGCACGCTGTTGATCGTCGTGGGCGTCGGGACGCTGGGCTACGCGCTGTCCGTCGCCGTACAGTCGGTCGTATCGCTCGAAATCGTCTCCTCAATGGGGAAGAGACGCCTCATGGATGAAATCCAGGAACTGAAGGACCACTACATCGTCTGCGGCGCGGGCCGCGTCGGCCGAAGAATCGGACAGGAAATCACTGACCGTGGCCTGGACTGCGTGCTCATCGAGACCGAAGACCGGGCAGAGCCCTTCGAATCGGACGGTTTTCGCTTACTGAAGGGTGACGCCACGAAGGAAGAAGTGTTGAAGTCGGCGGGTATCGAACGGGCGAGGGGCATCGTGTGCGCCGTGTCGTCCGATCCGGAGAACCTGTACATCACCCTGACGGCGCGGGACCTGAACCAGGACATACATATCGTGGCCCGGGCCAACGAGGAATCCGTGATCCCCAGGCTGACCCGCGCCGGTGCGGACAAGGTGGTCTCGCCGGTCATCACGGGTTCCCGGCAGATGGCGCAGATGCTGCTCAAGCCGGCCGTGGCCGACTTCATGGAGCTGGCGTCCATGGCGGACAAGCTCGACCTGGAACTCGACCAGATCGAGATCGGGCCTGGATCGGGGCTCGCGGGATCATCCGTTGGGGAAGGAGCCATCGGATCGAACCATGACGTCATCGTCATCGCCGTCCAGGGGTCCGGCGGAAACGTCCTGTTCAACCCGGGAAGCGACCGGACGCTGGCGTCTGGAGACATCCTGATCGTCATGGGAAAACGATACAACCTGAAGAACCTGCGCAGGACCGCCGATCCATCAGCCGTGCCATAGCGGCCAGCCCGGCCAGGTCGGCACTCCAGAACAGTACCGCACGCCAGGTCGGCGCGCCGGTTTCCTCACAACCCCTGCCTCAGGGACCGTAGAAACCGCTCCATGCCGTTGACGGCGTAGTCGAGGACGTTGGCGTTGTCCGGCACGCTGTGGTACCAGTCGCGAACGACCTCTTCCGCGGGCTTGCCCGCGAAATTGTATCCCCGGTCTTTCCCACCCCGCTTGTCCGGTTCCCAGATCCATAGGTACAGGCCGGCAAACCGCTCTTCCCCTTCCCAGGCCAGCCGCAGGGCCTGGTAACAACGCCGCTGCGCCTCCAGGTCGAGGGGATTCTCCGACACGTAGTTCCAGGGATGGCCGGCGACCCCGGACTGGCTCATGTAACCGATCTCGGTGAATAAAAGGAGTTTGTTCCATCGGGCCTGCCATCGCAGCAGGTCCTCCTTCACCGGTCGCCAGGCGGAAACCAGTTCTTCCACGGTGGGATCCTCGGATTCCGACAGTTCGTAGTAAGCCGATATCCCCGCGAAGTCGAGGTCGTCCCAGAAAGCGACCCGGTCATACCGGTCCCAGTTCGCGGAATAGGTCAGTTGCCCCGGGAAGATACGGCGCACCTCGGCGATGGTCTCCCTCCATTGACCGGTGAACCTTTCGGCCGATACGAGCTCGGTCCCCACGCTCAGATACTCGACGTCCATTTCCGCGGCCAGCCGGGCGTAATGGCGGATCATTCCGCGGTAACTTTCAAACCATGCCTCCCAATCGTCCGGGGATATGGTACCGCGCCATTCCCTCTCGCCGGGGCGGTCCAGGTTGACGATGGGCGTCAGCATGACCTTCAACCCCATCCGGTGGGCGAAATCGATGACTTCCCGGATCACGCTTTCGTGCTGTTCCCCGGTGGCGCCGTCCGACGGGCGGGTGAAATGGGTGACGGAATCCACGGAATCCTGCAGGATGAACACGGGGACGGAAAGGTGGGATGCGCCGAGGGCCGCGATGTCTTCCAGGGAGGACCGGTAGTAGGACATCCCCTCCGAGGCCTTGAACACCCCCAGGGCGTCGCCCTGGGG
>JAPPBT010000056.1 GCA_026702745.1 Gemmatimonadota bacterium | reverse complement strand
CGGGATCATCGGTCTGGCCGTTGCGAGACGGCTGTGTCTCTCCGGCTGCACGGTCACGGTATTGGAAAAGCACCGGACCGGCCGCGGGGCGTCCTGGGCGGCCGCGGGCATGCTGGCGCCCCACTGCGAATTCGATGAACCCGATCCCTATTTCGACCTGTGCAGGGCCGGGCTGGAACGCTACGCCGGTTTCATCGAAACACTCCGAGTAGAAACCGGATGCCCGATCGACTACAATACGGCGGGGATGATCTATCCGGCATTGAGTGACCGGGGTCAGGCACGGCTGGAAACGCGGTATGAACGGCATTGCCGGGACGGCGTGCCCGTAGAGCGGCTCACCGTACGCGAGGCGCGGCGTCTCGAGCCGAATCTGACGAGTGGAATCCGCATGGCGCTGCGCTACCCGGACGACCACCAGGTCGAAAACCGCGACGTCGTTACGGCGCTCGCGCAATCGGTCCTGAAGGGTGGCGGCGTAATTCGTGAAGGCGTTACCGCGCGTAAGATCCTGCTGGACGGCGACCGTGTAGCCGGAGTGGATACGACCGAAGGGATTTGGAAAACTCAGACAGTGGTGAACGCCATGGGTTGCCAGGCGCGTTACCTGGACGGCATAGCGCCCGCCTGGAGAATCCCCGTCCGGCCGGTGCGCGGGCAGATCCTCGCGCTGCGGGCAGGCGCCGCGCCGCCTTTCCATCATGCGATCTATACCAGCGGCGCATACCTGGTTCCCCGTTCGGATGGGCGGTTGATCATCGGCGCTACCGTGGAAGAAGCCGGGTTTCGGGACGAGGTCACGCTGGGCGGCGTCATGCAGCTGTTCCGGGACGCCCTTGAACTCGCACCCGGCCTGAAGTCCTGGACCCTGGATTCCACCTGGTCGGGGCTGCGACCGGTGGCGCGGGACGGATGGCCCGTGCTCGGGGCCACGGGAACATCGGGCCTGTACGCGGCCTCGGGGCATGGACGGAACGGCATACTGCTGGCGCCACTGACCGGAGACCTGCTCGCCGAGGCCATTCTGCACGACAGGATTCCTTCCATCATGCGGCCCTTTCTGCCCGACCGGTTTTACCCCGCTCGAACCGGAGAGACGAACGATGAATGTGACCGTTAACGGGGCGACCAGGAAACTGCCCGGAGCAACGAGCATCGCCGACCTGCTGAAGGAACTCGGCGTGCCTTCCGAAGGGACCGCCGTGGCGCTCAACGGAGCGGTCGTCCCGAGGAAGGAACACGGCACGGCCATGCTCGCAGCCGATGACGTGGTCGAGGTGATCAGGGCGGTTGCGGGCGGGTGACGATTATACACAGCGGTCGTGGACCGTACAGGCAAAGGAGCAGACCTACATGAGCGCCCTGAAAATCGGCGGTTTGACGTTAAATTCCCGACTGATTCTCGGTACGGGGAAATACGCGAATTTCGAACTGATGCGGGAATCTTTCGAGGCGAGCGATACGGGCATGGTTACGGTGGCCATCCGCCGGATCGATCTCAACGATCCCTCCGGGCAGTCGCTGCTCGACTACATCGACCGCGATCGTTACGAACTGCTGCCCAACACGGCCGGCTGCTATACGGCGAGCGACGCCGTGCTGACCTGCGAACTGGCGCGGGAGGCGCTGGGGACCGACACGGTAAAGCTTGAAGTCATCGGGGACGAAAAGACCCTGTTCCCCGATAACGAAGCCACGTTGGAAGCCGCGCGCACCCTGGTCGACCGGGGATTCAACGTCATGCCCTATACCATCGACGATCCCATCGTCTGCAAGAAACTCGAAGAGGCGGGATGCGTCGCGGTCATGCCCCTCGCCGCGCCCATCGGTTCCGGCCTGGGTATCCGCAACCCGCACAACATCGCCATCATCGTCGAGAACAGCCAGGTGCCGGTCATCGTCGACGCAGGGGTCGGTACGGCCTCAGACGCGTCCGTCGCCATGGAACTCGGCTGCGACGGCATACTGATGAATACCGGCGTGGCCGGAGCGCAGGACCCGGTTAAGATGGCCGTCGCCATGCGCAAGGCGGTCGAGGCCGGGCGACTCGCCTTTGAAGCGGGACGGATTCCCATGAAGGCCTACGCGTCCGCTTCCAGTCCGCTGAGCGGTGTGATCCATTCGTCCTCCTGATAGCCTCCATGGTTGACTTCAGGTTCTATCTGATCGGTGATCGTACCCGCTGCGCCGGACGATCGCTCGCCTCGGCGTTGGGACAGGCCTGCCGCGCGGGCGTCCGCGCGGCCCAGATCAGGGAGAAAGACCTGAATACCCGGGACCTGCTGGCGTTGACCAGGGAGGTGCAGGCGGAACTCGGATCGCTTCATCCCGTGCTGATGGTCAATGGCAACCTGGAAGTCGCCGAAGCCTGCGGAGCACAGGGCGTTCACCTGCCGGAATCCGGCGTACCGGTCCGCGAGGCCCGCGAAGCACTCCCCGCCGGCATTCTGATCGGCAGATCGACCCACGGCACGGAAAGCGCGCGTGCCGCCGAAGCGGAAGGGGCCGACTTCGTCACGTTCGGACCGGTATATGATACGCCGTCGAAGGCAGGATATGGTCCGCCGCAGGGGCTGAGAGCGCTCGCGGAAGCGGCCGGCTCGGTGACGATACCGGTTTTTGCCCTGGGCGGCGTGACCCCCGGCCGCACTCGGGCGTGCCTGGAAGCGGGCGCCTACGGCGTCGCCGCGATCTCGGCGGTGCTGTCGCAACCCGACATACCCGCGGCCGTCAGAAGGTTCGAAAAGGCCCTCGGCGGCCTGTGACCATTCGCGACACTGGTCTCGGCACCGTTCGCGACACCGTTCTCGGCATCGTTCGCGGCATCTAAAATAGTTGTTGACAATTCCGGTAAACATACCGAAGTTAATGGGGAACCATCGACATTTCAGCAATCTAGACTGGCTTCCGCTTACTTTATCCCAAAGTGAGGCGATGTATGCGGCGCATATGGAAAGAAATGAATCGAACGCTCCTGATGTCGGGCCTGCTTGCAGGTATGATCGGAATCGCATGCAGTGGTACGTCCGTCGAGGAGGAAGCCACGGTCGTCAGCACCGGGACGATCGGCACCGAGATCGGCCATACGGCGCCGAACTTCGAAGTGTATACCATGGATGGCACGAAGGTAACCCTGGAGGACTTCAGGGGCCGGCCCCTGTTCGTGAACTTCTGGGCCTGGTGGTGCCCGCCCTGCATCAGGGATGCGGAACCCCTGATGAACATCGCGAAAAAGTACGAGGGACGGATAGACTTTCTCTTCGTCGGCGTGAACAAATTCTACAAGGATGAGCAACCGCTCGATCCCGCGGAATTCGAGGAAGGATTCGGCCCCGGGCTGGAAACCTTCAAGCAAGGACTTCAGGCGTCCAGGCTGGTTCGTCCTTCCGACGAATCGGAGAAGAACGATCCGGATAAAATGGCCGGGATCGCGGCGCGGAACGAGGACGTCATCGCGTACTATATGAACAGCCAGACCTCCCTTTTCGATTTCCGCGGCTACTGGGAACGCCAGTTCCGTGCCAAGACCAACCAGCGTTACGGCATTCCCGTCACCTACCTGATCGACAGCGAGGGACGCATCAAGCTGGACGTCCATCCCAACGATCAGCACTGGGACAAGCACGACGATATCCTGGAAGACCTGATCGCGGGCAAGGACCTGTCCCACTACGCGGAGCGCTTCCCCATACCACCTAAACACCTGCGCGAGGAGGCAACAGGAAGCTGATCACCAGGCCGATAGCTTTCTTCAAGTGTCTTATCCTGGCCTGTCTCACCGGCGTGATCACCCACACCGGCGTATCAGCCCAGGAACCTTCCAGGCCGCTTTGCGGCACGCTGCACCTCCATCCCTTCGTCCAGCCTCCGGAGGGCGGACTCGCCGCCAGGACCCACCGGCCCGAACAGGTCGGCCCGGGCCGGCCCACCGTACCCGGCGAAGGGGACCGCACGAACAACCTCGGTCATACCTATACCGCCGAGCCCGAATCCTACGTCAGTCCCGGTGGCCACTTCAAGATCTGGTACGTCACCACGACGGAAGACCGGCCCGGTGCGGGCTGGCCGGAACTGGAAGACGAAACGGACGGCACCGTTCCCGCATATGTCCGGCACTGCGCGGTATTCCTGGATGAATCCCGCCGCGTTATCGTGGAAGAACTGGGTTACCGTCCGCCGCCCGTGGACTACGATCATCACGATCGGTACGTGGCGATGGATGCGGACGATGGCGGGGACGGGCTATACGACGTATATATTACCGATCTCCCGAGTCAGTTCAGCGGCTACACCCGCCCGGAAGCGGTCGCGACCGGCGCGGCCCTTCCTTCGTACATCGTCGTGGACAACGATTACGCCGAGTCCCGGAGGACGGTGGAGAAGGCCCTGGACCTGCTGCGGATCACCGTCGCCCACGAGTACTTCCACGCCGTGCAGTTCGGCTACGACGCGGGGGAAGAGGCTTTCTGGCTGGAACAGAGTGCCGTGTGGATGGAGGAGCAGGTCTATGACGAGGTCGACGATTACCTGACCTACCTGCCTACGTTCAGCGGCTTCCTGACGGAACCATGGATTTCGCTCGATACCGCGAACGGTGAGCATGAATACGCGGGCGTGCTCTGGCCGCTGTACCTTGAAAAGCGGCATGGCAGGGACCTGATTCGCAACATCTGGGAACGGGCCGGAACGAGCCGGGCGCTGGACGCCATCGACGGGGGACTGCGCAGTGTCGGCAGCGATCTGAAATCCGCCTTCCAGGAATTCACCACGTGGAACGTCTTCACCGGGGACCGTGCCAACGCGGACCGGTTCCATGAAGAAGGCGCCGCCTGGCCCCAGGTCGAGCTGAGTGGCCAGCATGGTCTGCACGAACACGATCGCCAGGACCCATCGGACACGTACCGGTTTGACGGTCCCCTGATTCCCGCCCTCCAGTATCCGGACCACCTCGCCGCGAACTACATACGTTTTGTCCCGGATCCCTCGCTTCACGGTGGGCTGCGCATCGATTTCACGGGCATAACCGGGGAGTGGGGCGTTTCCGTGGCGGCCAGCGGCAACGTCGACACGGTGATGACGGTCCCGGCAACCCGGGGAGGCGTAACCATCGAGGTTCCCGACTGGACGCGGTACGAGACCGTCATGCTCGTGGTGGCTTCTCTCGATCGCACCGGAGACGGCTTCGAATACGCTTACACGGCAGCCTATGATCCCGGTCTTACGGGCGATGACGAGACTGGGCGGCCGATCGCCGCGTCCCTCACCACGTATCCGAATCCCTTCTACCTGAGCAGCGGTCCCGCCACCGTAAGGTACGAAGTCGGCCTGCCGGGGGAGGTTCAACTCACGCTGTACAATGTCATGGGTCGGAAGGTCCGCACGCTGGTGGACGGCATCCATGCTGAAGGCACGTTCACCACCACGTGGGACGGCAAAGACGATGGGGGAAGAGGGGTGGCCAGCGGGGTCTATCTGTGCCGGATGACGACCGGGGGGGCGGCAGAACGTTCCGAAGTAACGCGCAAGCTGCTGTTTCTAAAATAGAAGATCCGGGAAGGACCGGATGATCTCCTCGCAGGTGTCGGCCGGATCTTCCCCTTCCTCCACGGTGACCCATTCGACGTCCCCGGTTTGCCTGAACCAGGTCAACTGGCGCTTTGCATACTGCCTGGACCGCTGCTGAATGGCCGAAACCGCATCTTCCAATTCCAGTTCGCCCCCGGTATACCGCAACATTTCCGCATAACCGAACGTCGACATGGCGTGGGCTTCGGGACCATACCCCCGGTCCGACAAGGCGCGGACCTCCGATTCGAGGCCGGATTCGATCATTATCTCGACCCTGGCGTCGATACGCCCATAGAGTGCGGCGCGGTCGCGACGCATCCCTATCAGACGCGTCCCTTGGGATCGGGATGGTTCAGGGCTTTCGAACCAGGAAGTCAGGGTCGCGCCTGTCGCGTCGTGGACCTCCAGCGCCCTTTCGATACGCTGCCGGTCGTTCGCGTGGATACGCGCGGCCGAAGGCGGATCGATTGCACTCAACCGTCCATGGAGCGCGGCGGTGGACGCTGATCGGTATTCGTTCGCCAGCCGTTGCCTGACCGCCGGCGGGATCTCCGGCGCGTCGAACAGTCCGCCGTCAAGCGCCTTGATGTAGAGCCCCGCGCCGCCGACTACGAGAGCCGGCACATCCCTGGCCGCAAGCTCATGGATCGCTTCCCGGGCCAGGCGGCCGTATTCGCCGGCGCTGAACCGCACGTCCGGATCGACGACGTCGATGAGGTGATGGGGGGCCGCGGTCCGTTCATCCGCGGTGGGTTTGGCCGTGCCGATATCCATGTACCGGTAGATCTGGCGGGAATCCGCCGAGATGATCTCCGCGCCGAAGCGCCGGGCCAGCTCAATACCTACGGCAGTCTTTCCCACGCCGGTGGGACCCACGAGAACCGGTATGGGGCGGGCGGCGGGAACACCTGATTTCATCGGTCGGGAGGTCACGATTCGTTCCCAGTGCCTTCCGCGGGAGCTTCGGCACCGGCCGCGGGACCTTCGCCGCCTTCCGCGGCGGACCGCCAGTCGCGAACCGCCCGGGCGACGGTGACGACCGGGGCGGTCCAGATGCGGGCGCGGTGTGCCCGGAGATAGCCGCACAGCCCGCTGAAATCGGCCTCGGTCACGGACAGATGCCCTTCCGAGATTCCGTGAAAGGTCAACACGGCCCACTGTCCCCGGTTTATGGCCTCCTCCACCAGACCGATCATCCCGGACTGGGCCTGGCGCTCCACGGGGAATGAGTAGAGGTAGTGCAGGTCGGCGGTCAGGGGGTGATTGGCGAAATCCCCCTTGCCCCGGCCGGCGACATGGTGGCGGGCTACGACCGGAACGTAACTCCGGCGTCCCGGTCCCTCGCCCACGTGGGCATGGTAGCAGGGATAGCAGAAGGTGAAATCCACCTGCCCCGGGATGGCTTCGGCGATGCGCCGTCTGCCCTCGCCGATCTCCCACTCCATGTCGTCGAGAGTCATCATCTCCAGGCAGTCGGTCCGCGTCTCCTTGAACGCGCAGGAACAGGGATGGTTGACCGTATGGTTGCCCACCTCGTGTCCGGCGCCCGCCACGGCCTTCCACGGTGCGAGGAGGCTGCGCCAGTCCGGACCCTTGGGGTTGACGTAGAATGTGCCGTGAAGACCGTTTTCGGCCAGGATCGGGACGGCCCGGTCGAGTTGGGACGGCATACCGTCGTCGAAGGTCAGGGAGACGGCGCCTTCGCATCCTTCCCGCCAGGGATGGGGGTGCCTGCCGGTCATGAAATCCGCCTTTCATTCACCTTGATTGTATGGCTTGCGCCCCGTATAATATACCATAACCGGTGCCCGGCACCCTGTCAATTTCCCATTCACCGACTTCCCGTCGCACATACCAGAGAAAGTACCACGCGATGACCTACGGCGACCGTGAACAACTGCTGAGGGACGACGCATACCTGATCCATCCGCTGCAGCACCGCGACGATCATGACGAGCCCCTGATCTGCGTGCGTGCCGAGGGCTCCACGCTCTTCGACATCGAGGGCAACCGATACATCGACGGGCTCTCGAGCCTGTGGAACGTCAACGCCGGCCACGGACGGCGCGAGCTGGCGGCGGCCGCCGCGGACCAGATCGAGGAACTGGGGTTCTTCTCCTGCTATGCGGGGGCGACGAATATCCCGGCCATACGACTGGCCAGCCGCCTGAAGGAGTTGGCGCCGGGTGCGCTGAACCATACCTTTTTCACGTCCGGCGGCGCCGTTTCCAACGACAGCGCGATCAAGACGGCGCGGTATTTCTGGCAACGGGCCGGGCGGCCGGACAAGACCAGGATCATATCTCGCAGACATGCCTATCACGGAGTGACCATCGGCGCCATGAACGCCACCGGCCTGGAGGCCTACTGGGAGGACTTCGGATCCAGCCTGCCCGGATACGTCCATATCGACGCGCCCTATCCCTATCACTACAGGTCGGAGGATCCCGGGACGGGATGCGGCGAGGCGAGCGCCCGGGCGCTCGAGGACGCGATCCTGCGGGAGGGTCCCGAGAACATAGCCGCCTTCATTGGAGAACCGGTCCAGGGCGCGGCAGGGGTCATCGTGCCGCCGGAGGACTACTGGCCGAGGATTCGGGAGATCTGCACGAAGTACGACGTGCTCCTGATCGCCGACGAAGTGATCACCGGGTTCGGCCGCATCGGCCACTGGTTCGGCGTGTCTTACTGGAACGTCGAACCGGACATCGTCACCTTCGCGAAGGGCATCACCAGTGGATATCTGCCGCTTGGAGGCATTATCATCTCGGACGAGATACACGACTGCATCCATAACGCCCCCGCGGACCGGAAGTGGAACCACTCCTTCACCTACTCCGGGCACCCGACCTGCTGCGCCGTCGGGCTGGCGAATCTCGATCTCCTGGAGCACGAAGGCCTTTTCGAGCGTTGCAGGATCATGGGCGAAAAGCTGATGGAGGGCCTGCGGTCGCTGCGGACGCTGCCGCACGTGGGCGACATCCGCGGCATCGGGCTGATGGCTGCCGTGGAGGTGGTGGAAGACCCCGCATCCCGCAAACCCTACGATCCCGCGTTGAAGATTGGCGGACGCATCGTGAAGAAGATGCTCGAAAACGGTGTCTACACCCGTTGCCGGGGAGACAGTGTCAACTTCGCTCCCCCTTTCGTCGTAACTGCCGAAGAGCTGGACCGGATGGTTAACGTAACCGGAGAGGCCATTGAATCGGTTACGGCCTGAAGCGGACACAGGGACCAGGAGGCGCGCCATGAAACTCCTCATCGCGATCGTCAACAAAAGGGACATCCGGCATCTTACCGATGCACTGATCGACAACGATTTCCGGTTCACCGAAATCGGCAGCACGGGCGGATTCCTGCGCGCCGGCAACGTCACCCTGTTGATCGGGGTGGACGACGAGCGCGTGCCCCCCGTACTCGAACTCATCCAGAACCACTGCCACGCGCGGGAGGAAGCCATCGACGTCGCGCAGATCGGCACCCATCTCGACGCCCTCGGACTGGGCGAGGCGGTAACGACCATGGTGGGCGGCGCGCAGGTATTTATCATCCAGGCCGAACGCATGGTGGTCGTCTGATCGCGAATACTTCCCATTTCCCGGTTATCCGGGCTATCCGGGCTATCCGAGCTGTCCGGGCTATCTGGACTGTCCGGGCTATCCGGGCTGTCCGGGCTGTCCGGGCTGTCCGGGCTATCTGGACTGTCCGGGTTGACGGAACAGGAGCACGGCTTTGAAAATCGGCATCATCGGGCACACCGGTTGCGGAGACTACGGACATTCCCTGGACCAGGCATTCGTGGGCGTAGAGGGCGCCGAGATCGCCGCCCTGGCCGATCCGGTCGAGGCAGGCAGGCAGGAGGCGTTGCAACGCACGGGCGCGGCGAAGGGATACGCCAGGTATACGGATATGCTGGCGCAGGAGCAGTTGGACATCGTCGTCCTGGCCACCCACGAGATGAGCAACCATCTCGCCATGGTGCTGGCCGCCACCGAGCAGGGGGTCCACGTGTACGCGGAGAAGCCCCTGGCGCGCACCCCGGCCGAGGTGGACGCCATGGTGGAGGCCTGCGACCGGGCCGGCGTCCTGCTGATCATGGGCCACCCCTGGCGGGGACGGCCGGAAATCCAGCGCCAGGCCATCCCCATGATCCGGGAGGGCGGGATCGGGGAACCGCGCTGGGCCCGCATGTACGGTTTCGGCGGCGAAAACGGGGGAGACCAATGGTTCATCGATCTCTACCCCCATTTCTTCGATTTCCTGTGGCAGCTCTTCGGCGAACCGTCGTGGTGCCAGGCGATCATCACCCAGGACGGCCGTCCTGCCGGCCCGTCGGACCGGAAGGAAGGGCTGTTCGGCATGGGCACCTCCGCGGGAAACGGCATGTGGGCCCATTACCAGTTCGACGGTTTCAACGCGGAATTCGAATCCTTCGCGGGCGACGGCATTGAGAACCCCTATCGCATCGACATTCACGGGACAAAGGGCACGCTCGTCCTGCCCGGCCCCACGCAGGACGGGCCGGACATCTATTTCCATCCCCACTCCAACCCGCAGCCCTTCGACGACGACCGCTGGGAAGTGCTCGCCCACGAGCGGGTATCGGGCGGACAGAAATGGATCAACGCCCACCACCGCATGGCCCGGTCCATGATGGACCTCATCGAGGGCAGGAAACCCGAATACGAGCTCTGTCACGCGCGCACAGCCCGCCGCCATATAGAAATGGCCATAGCAGCGCACCGTTCCCACATCACGGGCGCGCGGGTGGCCTTCCCCTTTGCCGAAACGGGCAACCCCTTCGACACCTGGACGGAAGAAGGGCGGGCCTAGATGGACATGGACCGCTTCCGGCACCACCTGGCCGGACCCGTCGCCTCGATCAACACCCCCTTTCTCGAAGATGACGGCATCGATTACGACGGGTTGCGCCGATTCGTGGATTTCTGCATCGAAGCCGGGGCTGGAACCGTCCTGTTCACGCCCGGGGACAGTCTCTACTCGGTGCTCACTGAAGCGGAAATCGCCGAGTTGACGGCCTTTACCGCCGGTGTGGTGAACAGGCGGGCGCTGTTCATCGCGAGTGCGGGGTTCTGGTCCACACCGCAGACCGCCGCCTTCGCGGAGTACGCCCGGGACTGTGGCGCGGACGCGGTGATCGTGGCGCCTCCCGACCGCGGGATGACGGTGGACGGGCTCGTGACGTACTACGATGCGGTATCTAGGGCCCTGCCGGCCTTCATCCTGAGCGCCGGGCTGGTGAGCGTAGGGGTCCGGGGCGCGCTGGAAACGGTCGAACGCCTTCTGGACGAAGTGCCGGGCGTCGTGGGATTCAAGGAAGACTTCGGTCCCGATTTCGCCAGGGGCGCCTGCGCCAGGGCGCACGACAGGTGGGTGATCTTCGCCGGCGGCCAGAAGCAGACCCACATGGACATGCTGCCTTACGGCTGCGACGGGTACATGTCGACCTTCATCAAGTTCAAGCCGGACGTGGCCCACGCCTACTGGGCCGCCATCGAGCGCGGAGACCTCGATGCGGCCGCGGACGTAATCACGCGCTACGACATGCCTTTTTTCGACTATCTGTACAACACCTTTCCGGCGGGCGGCGACGCGGCGCAGCACGCCGTCCTGGAACTGGCCGGAATCTGCGGCCGCTGGCGCAGGAGTCCCCTGCCCGATCTCTCGGACGCGGAGATGGAGCAACTCAAGGGTTTTCTGACGGACGGCGGCATGCTATAGACAGAATCACCCACATGCAAATAGGCTATACGACCTGGGGCATGCCCAAAGTCCCCGTGGACCAGGCCCTCTCGTTCCTGCACGACGTGGGTTTCGACGCGGTGGAACTGACGGTCCTGCCGAACTATACGACGGCCGTGGACGGACTCGACGCCGGTGAGCGGCAGCGCATCAAGGCGCTCTGTGCCGAATACGGCCTGGCCATGCCCGCCGTCGCCGCCCATCGCTCGCTCCTCGAAGAGGACCCCGATGCACATCGCGAGAACATGCGCCTGCTGAAGCGGGCCGTCGACCTGTGCGCGGAATGGAGCGATGGCCGCGGTGCGCCGGTCCTGGACACGGTGCTGGGCGGCGCCCCGGAAGACTGGGAAACCAGGCTGGACTTCATCCTGGATCGTGTCCGGAATCTGGTGGATTACGCCGCGGACAAGGGCGTGGTGATCGGCATGGAAGCCCACGTGGGATGCGCCCTGGACACCGCGGAGAAATCGGTCCGACTCGTAGAGACCATGGACTCGCCCTACCTCGGTCTCAACTTCGACATCAGCCACTTCGACGTCCTGGGCATGCCCATCGAGGAGGCGGTCCGGCTCATGGCGCCCCACGCGGTGCACACCCACGTCAAGGACCAGCGCGGCCGCGTGCCCGATTTCGAGTTTCTTGTGCCGGGAGAGGGCGATTTCGATTTCACGGCCTACCTGCGGGCCATGCACGCCGCCGGCTATCAGGGATCCATCACCGCGGAGGTCAGCAACATGGTGCAGAGGAAACCGGGATACGATCCCTTCGAAGCGGCCGCCCTGTGTTACCGGACCCTGGAGAAAGCCTTCGCCGAAGCTGGCGTGCCCCGGCCGTGAGTGCGATTCGGCAGCGTGCGCGACCCGGCCGTGAGTGCGATTCGGCAGCGTGCGTGCCCCGGCCGTGAACGGCACCGTATTGATCGAATGCAGGGATAAGTCCGGGGCTCTGGAGATACCGCCCCGCGTTGGCATCTGAACCTTCCACCGTGAGGAAGACCATGGAATACCGCTATCTGGGCAAGACGGGCCTGCAGGTCTCGCCGATCTGCCTCGGCACGGCCTTCCGGGGCGAGATCGACGAGCACGCCGGCATCCGGGTGATCGAGACGGCCCTCGACCTGGGATGCAACTTCATCGACTCGGCGTTTTACGGGGAGGGAAGGTCCGAGAAGATCATCGGAAAAGCGCTCAAGGGCCGTCGCGAACAGGTCGTGCTGTGCACCAAGATCTTCGGCACGGCGGGCGTGGGGCCCAACTACACCGGTTTGTCGCGGTTCAACCTGATGCAGGGCGTGGATAAAAGCCTGAAACGGCTGCAGACCGACTACATCGACCTCTACCTGGCCCACAGCTTCGACCCGGTCACGCCGCTCGAGGAGACCCTTTCGACCTTCGACGACCTCGTCCGGCAGGGCAAGGTACGGTACATCGGCTGCAGCAACTGGCCGGTGTACAAGGTGGTGGATGCCCTCTGGACCAGCGACCGGCGCAACCTGGAACCCTTCGTTTGCCTGCAGTACAACTACAGCCTGCTGGCCCGGTGGGAGACCGAGCTCGAGCTCATGCCCATGGCCGGAGACCACGGGCTCGGGCTCATGTGCTACAGCCCGCTCGCCATCGGCCTGCTGACCGGCCAGTTCCGCCGCGGGGCCGTGCCATCGGAAAACAGCCCCTGGGGAAAGAACCCCCGCCCGGGCCTGAGCCGCTCGAAGTATCCCTTCGACGAGGCCATGACCGACAAGCTGGACGGCATCGTGCAGACGCTGATCGAAGTGGGGGAAAAGTACGGGAAGACGCCGGCCCAGGTGGCGTTGGCCTGGATCCTGGACCACGAAGAAGTAACAGCGCCCATCATCGGCCCGGATTTTCCCGAGCAGGTCGAGGAATCCCTCGGGGCCGTGGGATGGACGCTCGAGCCGGAGGACCGCGTCCGCCTGGACGAGGTCTCGGCGCCGGATCTCCCCGGCAAATACGCCTGAGTACGACAAAAGGATGACCCCGGCCCGCCCTGCGTCGGGATCCCGCCTGTTACAGACGCCTTGCCTGTGAAGCGCAGCGGCCCGTCAGCAGATTACGCGCCGGAACATCAGCCGAAGGGTTCGTCCCGGTTCCCGGCAGTCGGCTTCCGCTTCTTCGCTTCCACCCGGGTGGCGTTGTAGATGGCTCGAATGCGACGGAACTTCTGCGCGACGAGCGCGATGAACACTACCAGGATCACGCCCAAAACGACCTGGTAGGCCGGATTGTCCCAGCCCAGGATAACCGGCCAGAGCGCGAGGATGGCGAGGATGGTGAAGCCCGCTTCGAGTTTCTCTTTGGTCGTCATATCCGACGTCTCTCTTCCGGGTCCGCGGTCCGGGTCCGCGGCCAATCAGAAATCGAATTCCACTTCCACCAGCCGGTTCTCTCTCGAGGCCGTTTCACAACCCTCGATGAGTTGGATCGGACCCTTTGCCCATTCTCCGGTTATCTCCAAGGGCAGGCCGGCGAGCAGGTGATCGGCCACGTTCTTGTAATAGCCTTGCCAGTTATGGCCGCGGTCGTACGGCTTGACTTCGACGACGCGGTGGCGGCCGTCGGCCGAGGCCATGGTGACCGTGCCCGCGCCGTCCCCGCCTTCCATGACGATCGATCCGGCGGTACCCTGGACGGTCCACATGGGCCTGCGGGACGCGTGGATGGATGAGGTCATGAACTGCGCCTCGACGCCCGCGTCGAAACGTGCGTAGGCCCGGCAGTAGTCCTCGTTGGTGCTGCTGTGCCAGACCCGCTTCATGTAGTTCCCGTAGAGCGTCGCGCGCTTGTTGATCCGGTTGCCCTGTCCGTCGTACCTCGGCACCAGCTGCAGTATCTTCTCGAAATTGTGGGCGCCCCAATCGTACATCGCCCCGCCGGAAACCGGCTTATGGGACCGCCACGCCTGGCCCGGCAGGCCGTATCCCACCAAGGCGCTTTCGATCGAATAAACCTCGCCGATGTCGCCGCGGCCGACGATCTCCTTCATCGAAAGGATGTCCGGGTCCCAGTGACGGTTGTGGTACACCGAGATCATGACGCCCCGGTCCCGGGCCAGTCCGATCAGCTCGTCCGCCTCGGAAACCTTGACCGTGAAGGGTTTCTCCGTGATGACGTGCAGGCCCGCTTCAAGCAGCGGCTTCGCCACGGGCGCGTGGTAGGCGTGAGGTACGATAACGATGGCCAGGTCGATGAGCCCGCTTCCGGCCATTTCCCCGGCATCCTCGAACATGGGCACCTCCTCGCCCTGCTCCTCCCGCGCCGCTTCCAGCCGAGCGGGGTCCCGGTCGCAGACCGCCCCCAGTTCGAACCCCCGCGTCGCGGCGATCTGCTCGCTGTGGTGCCTCCCCATGCCGAACAGGGGTCCGTAGCCCACCAGTCCGATCCGGACGGGCGATCCGTCGGTCATCCCGCATACGTAACGAAGCCCCTTGATCAACTGGTCCTGGAAGTCGGGATGGACGAAGGTGCGGTTGTCGTGGCCTAGGGCGGTATAGAACACACGTCCCTTTCCGTAATCCCGCAGGTAGCCCAACGGCTGGCGTTCGAGTTTCCATATGCCGTGCTGGAACCACCTGAGCGGCGCCTCCGTCTTGATGTCCATGTTGTAGCATTCGTCCTGGACGCGGAAACTCCGGCTCATGCGCGGCAGGATGTCGTCGAAGGCCGGATCGACTTCCACGTCGAAGTCGCCCAGGGGATCGTGGCCGATGAACTCGGTGCCGATCATCTCGATGTAATCGGCGTACTGCGCCAGCCCCGCGTTCGCGGTGTGCACGGCCAGCAGTCCGCCGCCGTTCCGTACGTATCCGGTGATCCCCTTTTCCTGGTCCCGGGTCAGTGCTCCGGACGCGATATAGAGCGCCACGGCATCGTAGTCCGATGGGTCGCAGAGCGCGTTCCGGTCGTCGGTTACGTCCAGGGTGAACTGCGAAGCGCCGTTCACCAGCCCTTCGAACATGGAAGCGAACTGGCTGAACGGCGGACTGTGCGCGTTGATCAAGAGCAGTATGCGTTTCACGGCGGTCCCTTCTCAGGCGGGTGGAAGACTCGAACGCATCAGGAATCAGGCTGCCGCCTGACGTTCGGCGTCCAGCGTGACCCGGATGCCGAAGCGCAGATAGCCCAGGGAAAGCAGAACGCATGCCGGCCACCAGAACCAGTCCGGCAGCGGAGATTCCATGAGCATGTGCACGGTGTCCAGCACGACGGCCGGCGTAATGGCGATGATGGCCAGGTTCAGGAGCGTGCGGTACGGCAGCGCCGCGCCGGCAGACGTTGTGAAAAAGGAAGCCACGTAGGCGTACAGCAGCGTCTGCACGGTCCGGTACGCGTAGGACAGCACGAGCAGGACAGGAAAGAGCAGCGTATTGACCAGGGACCGGGTCCAGTCGGCGATCACGTACAGGTCCTCCCGGCTCAGCGTCTCCGGAGGTCCGTCCGGCAGAGACGAAACGTCGACAAGGTCGCCCTCTCCCCGGATGAAGATCTGGGTGCGCGTTACCAGCACAGGCGCCTCGGTGTCGTCCAGGCTGGCGTACCGTCCGGTGGGGTCGATGACGGCCAGCACCGTCCCGTCCCGGTCGCGCAGGAGCGTCGGCTCGGTGGAGGACGAGGACAGTTCGCCACCGGACAGGCTGAGGTCGGGCATCTGGTCAATGTAATAAGGCGCTTCCCGGCTGACCCATTCATCCACCTGGTTCTGCATCTGGAGGGTGAAAGGAATCCAGGTCAACGCCAGCAGCAAAAGGAGGTACAGAAAGGTCCGGTTTCGCCAGTGTCGGGCCGCATCCTCGTAAATCGCCCCGTCGTAGAAGGCCATCCAGAGCGGGTGCAGCAAACTGAATCGACGCATTTGCCCTTTCATCCTCCCGGCCTTCCTCCGTGGCGCGGCGACCGGTCGCCACGCGGCGCGGCGCTAGACCGAATTGGCTACCGAGCCGTCCGACCTGAGCAGCGTATTCGCGGTATTCATCGGGGTGAAAACCGCGCCTTCCAGCCGTTCGTCGTCCAGTTCGACCCCCAGGCCCGGGTCCCGGGGAATCGGGATGTAGCCGCCTTCCCGGCGGATGTTGGTCCGGTACAGTTTGCTGGCTTCCGACTCGTCGCCCATGCTGTACTCCTGGGTCACGAAATTGGGGATACTGGTATCCAGGTGTACGGAAGCGGCGGTGATGAGGGGCGTCAGGAAATTGTGCGTCACGACGGCGCAATGGTGGGCCTCGGCGATGGCCGCGATCTTCCTGCAGTGGGTCAGGCCGCCGGCGAGGGCCACGTCCGGCCGCACGTACTGCGGTCCTCCGTGGGCCAGGAGCTCCTGGAATTCCCAGATGGTGTTCAGGCGTTCCCCGTTCCCGACGGGTATGCCGATCCGCCGGGCGATTTCGCCCTGGGCCATGATGCTGTCGATCTGGATGGGATCCTCGATGAAATAGAGGTTGAATTCGGTCAGCGCATTGGCCAGGGGCATGGCGGTCAGCGGCGTCAGCTTGCGGTGGACCTCCACGATGAGATCCATGTCTGGTCCGCCGCCTTCGCGGGCCGCCGCGACGAGATCCCGGGCGGTGCGGATCATCCGGTCCAGGGCCATGTCCTGGTAGCCGCCCGGCAGGGGGTCGAACTTGAGCGCCGTAAAACCCTCCGACGCCGCGTTCCGGGCGGATTCGAGCATGGCTTCCGGGGTGCCGCCGCCGCCCAGCAGGTGCAGCCTGATCCGGTCCCGGCAGTTTCCCCCAAGCAGTTCCCAGATCGGAACCCCGAAATGCTTGCCCTTGATGTCCCAAAGGGCGATATCGACGGCGCTGACAGCTCCGGACAGGGCGCTTCCCCGGAAGGGCGACATGCGGTAGAGATACTGCCAGTGATGCTCGATGCGGAACGGGTCCTGCCCCACCAGGTAGTCTTTGAACCGCTCCACGATCTGGTGCACGGCTTCGGGATATCCCCAGCAGGCCGTCTGTCCGACCCCGGTGAGCCCGCTGTCGGTCCGGACGCGGATAACGTATCCGCCGCCGATGAAGTACGAGGCGATGTCTTCGATTTTCACGCGGGTTGCCTTTCGTGACGCCACGGCGGAGACCGGCGGCCAGCGCCTTTCAATCGGCTGCCACACTGGTACGGGATGCGATTGCTCTCCGGATCGGGTAACGGTCAGAAGCGGTAAACAGCTTTTTGATAGACCCCTACCAAGTAAGCGGTGTTTCATCCACCCCGCAACCAGAAATCGGCCACACAGTCCGCAATCCCGCAAAATGTAGTTTTTACTTGAAGACCGCCTTGCGTCCCATGTATACTCCATTTACAGATTACAGACACAATTCGCTGGTTTTTCAGACCCCTGGCCCGGTCCGGCGCGGTGGCTTGCACCGTATATTACGCCGGAGCGTGCCGGTGGTATCCATCAGGAGATACACCATGATTACGGAAGAGTCCGGTTTTAACTTCGATCCGAAATACGAAGATCCGGAAAAGCTGAAAGCATTGTCCCGCAGGGGGTTTATGGGCCGCATCGCGGGCGGGCTCGCCGCCGGGACGGCCCTCCTGTCCATGACCGGAAAGGCCCGGGCGAAGCCGCCGATGCCCGAAGACCATCTCCCGGAACCCGACGACGTGGCGTATTGGAACTGGGTAGCCGACCAGTACATCATCCGCGACGGCGTTTCCTTCATGAACACCGGGACGCGCGGACCGTCCCCGGGTCCGGTGCACCAGGCGCAGATCGCCGCGCTGGAAGGGGCGAACTCGGATTACAAGAGCTACACCAGCTACGTCTACAACAGCGACTTCCGGGCACAGATGCGGGAGAAGATGGCGAAGTACCTCGGCTGCAAGTCGAACGAGGTCGCCTTCACCAACAACACGACCGAAGGCATGGTCTTCGGCACCTTCGGCATCGACATGGAGCCGGGCGACGAGATCGTGACGACAAATCACGATCATTCCAGCGGCGTGCAGCCCATCAACCTCCGGGCCGTCCGCCAGGGGACGAAGACCGTCATGATCGACCTCTCTTCCCCCGAATACCACCCGCCCGACAGTCCCGACGCGCTGCTCAAGGCCTTCGAGGCCGCCATCACGCCGCGCACGAAGATGCTCAGCTTCTGCCACATCAACTACGGCGACGGGCTCGTCCTCCCCGTGAAGGAAATCTGCGAGATGGCCCGTTCGAAGGGCATCATCACCCTGGTCGACGGGGCGCAGCCTCCGGGCATGCTCGACCTGAACATGCACGACCTGGGCTGTGACATGTACGCGGGGCCGTGCCACAAGTGGATGATGGCGTCCATGTACACGGGCTTCTTCTACGTGAAAGAGGATATCCTGGACCAGGTGTGGCCGACCCTTTACGCCGGGCCGGTGAACGGCCTGACCATGTACGGGCAGGAACCCACGGGATTCGCCAAGGTGTTCTACGAAGAGTACCTGGCGGGCGCCTCCAAGTTCGAATTGCGGGGTTCCTCCAACGCTCCCGCCCGGGTCGCCATCGACGCTGCGCTGGATTTCCACAACATGATCGGCCCGGCTGCCGTCGAAAGCCGGAACCGCTACCAGGCCACGCGTGTGGCCAACGCCCTGCGCAACATGGACGGCGTGGACGTATACAGTTCGCCCGATCCCCGCATGAGCGCGGCACTCGTCTCGTTCAAGGTCAGCGGCGTGGGCACGCGTGATCTCAACGACATGCTGTGGGACCGCCACCGTATCTATATCCGGAGCGTCACGCACGAGGAGATCAACTGGGACGCCAACCGGACGTCGATGCATATCATGGTGACCGACGCGCAGACCGACCAGTTCATCGGCGCCATCGAGGAAATCGCGAAGGAAAAACGCCTGTAATCTTGAATGATCCGTTCCGGAGGAAGGCATAATGGCCTATTTGCGTCACCTCGCACTGCGGTGTCGAGACGTGTCGGTCTCGCAACGTTTCTACGAGGATGTGATCGGCTTTACCTTTATCGGCCGGCGGGGCAACGGCGAGGCCGTCGATCTCAGCGACGGCACCGCCAATATCACGCTGCTGCCTCATGACGATCGGTCGCGTCCCGTGCTCGAGGAAGGCGAGGAGTACATCCATTTCGGCGTGCTGGTGGACGACCTCCACGCCGCCTGGCACAGGGTCCGGAACTGGGGTGCCGAAGCGCCGAAGACCGTGAAGGGCCGGGACGCCATCTCCTCCGATACCCCGCCGGAGATCGCTTTCAAGGCCATCGATCCGGACGGCAACATCGTCGATATCTCCGGTGATCGGGACGAGTGGCGTGGTGTGAAGATTTGACCAACAAGGGTTGATTCCCCGGTTTCGATCAACCTCCTATGCGTATGCTCAGAACGGCCGCCCTTTCCATTGACAAGTCCGTCGCGAGGGCGGCCGAGTTGTTTGATTTCTCCCGCGGTCGCGTCCCGCCCGGCACCCTCACCGCCGCCCTCTGGCCGGGCCTGGTCCGGTCCCTGGTGCGCCAGTTCAGTCAAGGCGTGGCCGGGGTTACCGGAACGAACGGCAAGCACACGACCTGCCGGATCCTGGCCGCGATCCTGCGCCAGGCCGAAGCCCGGACGCTCTATCCCGAAGACATCGCCCCATCCCTCGACGAAGTGGTCTCCACCCTGGTCCGGGCGACCGATCACCGCGGCAGGATTCATGCGGACTACGGCGTGTTCGGATTCGAGACCGACATGCTTGACCGGGCGATCAGGGTGTGCAGCCCCGGTACGCTCGTACTGAACAACCTTTACGACGACGAATCGACCCAGGGTGTTGACCGCGCTGCCCTGATCGGGAAATGGTGCGACTGGTTCGGCACCATGTCCGCCGGACAGCACATCCTCGTCAATGCCGACGATCCGGTCCTCTGCGGCGGGTTCACGCGCGGCGTGCCGCCTCGGTTGACCTACTACGGCGTGGAGGATGAACGCCTGCACCTGGCGGATGGAGCCACCCCCGAGTTGCCATGCCCCCGGTGCGGCGCCCCCCTTTCCTACCGGATCACCAGCCTGGCCCACCTGGGCGACTACGCCTGTGAAGGCTGCGGCTGGGAAAGGCCGCTGCCTACCGTCTACGCGATCGATGTGGATCTGGGACCGGATGAATCGAACTTCCGTATCATCACGCCGCGGGGGCCCCTGGACGTGCGCCTCCACCTGCCGGGGCTACACAACGTGTACAACGCCGCGGCGGCCGCGGCGGCCGCGTTATCCCTCGGCCTGAGTCCCGTGACGATACGCAAGGGGCTCGAATCCGTGAGGTCCACCGGAGGACGGGACGAGCGGGTGGTGATTCATGACCGGGAAGCCCGTCTGATGACGATCAAGAACAGGACCTCGCTCCACGAAGCGCTCAGGACCTGCCGGCTGGACCGGCGGCGGGGCCATTTCCTGTTCCTGCTTGACGAGGCCGTACGGACCGGACGCAACGGGCCGTGGATCGTGGACGAAGACCTGGAGGGCATGGCGGACCATACGAGGTCCGTGCACGTGGCCGGAGCGGGCGGCGCGCACCTGGCCCTGATGGACGAGCAGATGGACGCGGAGGACATGGCAACCGCCGCGGACGTCAGCGACGTATTTCACGACATCATGCGGCGGCTCGCACCGGGTGACCGCCTGTGGGTCCTGGCGACCGAAGGCGCCATGTACGCGGTCAGACGGGAACTGCGGGACATGGGGATCATCTGAGCGGCTGTCAGTTCCTGGGCGGCCTCAATGCGGGTTCGGCCGCAAGCGCGAGCGCGGTCGTCAGTTCCAGGGCGGCCGGTCGCACCCTTTGAACGGGTAGTGATCGCCGGGCCTGAACCGGGGAAGCGGGGGATAGTGGTTGATTCCGTCCACGGCCCTACCCCGGCACAGGTAGGCAGGGAAGTTCTCACGCTTGATGCGCGTGGTCGTGGGAATGTACCGGAGCGTCAGTCCACACCGGCGCCGGTCGGACCGGTTGGCCTTCGAACCGTGTATCAGGTAGGGATCGTGGAGGGATACGCCGCCCGCCGGCACGACGACATCGACCGCCTCGGATTCATCCACCTTCACATCCAGTTCCGAACTCAATACGTTATCCCCTTCGGTTCTACGGTGCCGGTACAGATTCTGGTCCCGGTGGCTGCCGGGGATGACCCGCATGCAGCCGTTCTCCGGGGTCGAGTCGTCCACGGCCAGCCAGATGGTAATGACTTCCATGGGCTCCAGCGGCCAGTAGTTCCCGTCCTGGTGCCACAGCACCGGTTGCCCGTCCCCGGGCGGCTTGCTGATGTAATGTGCCGCGAATAGCGCGATATCGGGACCCAGGAAGGGTTCGATGACGTCGATGAGCCGGGGGTCGGTGCAGAGGCGGATCCAGAACGGATCGTCCACGATGAGGTGGTGATGGTACTGCTCCGGCCGGACGTCGGGGTACTTTGTTCCCATCCACTCGACGTGGCCCTGGGCCTCGGCGGTCAGGCCGCCGTCGATGACCCCGGGCAGGACGACATAGCCGTATTCTTCGTACCGGCTTACGATATCGGCGCCGTTCATCCCGCTACTCCCTGCTGTTCGCCTTCGAATTCGTATCCGTATTCCTATTATTATCTTGTTATTACGACAGCGTCAACCGGTCTTCCCCGGGGCACCATGGATACAGGTTCCGCCGCCAGTGATACAGGTTCCGCCGCCGATCTGAAGGGATCAAAGCACAAACCCCCGGCCGAAACCGGGGGCCTGTTAAAAAAAAAGAAAAAGGCGAAGAACGGGAAACCGGTCAACAAATGCCGACTCGAAGCACGATGTCAACCGCGAGCCGTTTCCCTGTCCCTCAAGATATATCTACATCTTCGCCAGCGCGACGTCAAGCCTGAAACCACCGGTTGAAAAGCTGTACCTTGCTCCCGCGAAAGCCGAACCGGCCGTCACCGTCCACAAAAGAATAGAATGGTTGACACCCCTCCGGGGACTGTGTATTTTGTTGGTTCCCACTATGCTGTGCACTACCATGACAGAAACGCGTACGCACGTCGGCAGATCAGCTTGTCCGTGATGTACAGACAGGAGTATCCGATGAGTTCTGACCATTTCGACTTTGCCATTGCCATAGGCGGCGCCGCGGGCCAGGGTATCGCCACTCCGGGCAACGTGCTCGCCCGGATTTTCATCCGCCGCGGACTGCATCTCAACGCCTACAATGCCTACCAGTCGATCATCCGGGGCGGTCATATCTTCCTCACGATGAGGATCAGCGATCAACCGGTCCACAACCACGGCGACAAGCTCGACCTGCTGGTCTGCCTGAACCAGGATACGATGGACCGCCACCTGGGCCTCATGGGACCCGGCACGCGGGTCCTCTACAACAGCGACACGATCACGCCCGGTACTCCGGAAGACGGCGTGCACCTCTGCCCGCTGCCCATCAACGAACTGACCGACAACAACCGCAACAAGCTCGTGCAGAACACTGTGGCACTCGGGACGATTCTCTACCTGCTCGACGTAGACTTCCAGATCCTGGAAGACATCATCACCATGCAGTTCAAGCGCAAGGGGCAGGAAGTGGTCGACGAGAACGTGGGCGTGGCCCGCGCGGGATACGACTACGCCGCGGCGCACTTCGAACCCTTCTCGCAGTCCCTGCCCTCCGGCGGCAGGCCGCTGGCGGTATGGACAGGGAACGACGCGCTGGCCATGGGCGGAGCGTCGGCCGGGGTCAAATTCTACTGCGCCTATCCCATGAGTCCCTCCACGGGCGTCCTCCACTGGATGGCGCAGAACGCGCGGGAACTGGGCATCATGGTGCGCCAGGTTGAAGACGAGATCGGCGTGGCCAACATGGCCATCGGTGCCGCCCACGTGGGCTGCCGGTCCATGTGCGCCACGTCGGGGGGCGGTTTCGCCCTGATGACCGAGGCCGTGGGCAGCGCGGCCATGATGGAAATCCCGGTCGTATTCATCGACGTGCAGCGCGCCGGACCATCCACCGGTGTGCCGACCAAGACCGAGCAGGGCGATCTCTGGCAGATTCTCGGCGCGAGCCAGGGCGATTTCGAGCGGTTCATCGTGGCGCCGACCGATGCGCTGGACGCCTTTCATACCTTGCCCGAACTGTTCAACCTGGTGGATCAATTCCAGTGCCCGGGCATCGTGATTTCGGATCTGCTGATCTCCGAAGGCACCTTCAGCGTCGACCCGGATGCCATCGACATGCAGCCGGAGATCGACCGGGGCGAGTTGATCACCCAGTCCAGCAACGGCGCGAGCGACATCCCGACAGGCTCGCAACTTTCCAACGGGCACGGTCTGATCGGCGCGCCGAGCAACGGTTACCTGCGGTACGAGAACACGGAAAGCGGGATTTCACCCCGCGCGCTGCCGGGCGTGGAGGGATACGCCCACGTGGTGGCCACAGACGAACACGATGAAGACGGCGTCCTGGTCAGCGACGAGTTCACCAATCCCCACAAGCGGCGCAAGATGGTGGAGAAGCGGGCCCGTAAGTTCAAAGATATCGCGCAGCGTATCGAACCGCCGTCGCTCTCCGGTGCAAGCGTCGAAGACGCCGAAATCACGCTCATCGGCTGGGGTTCGACCCGCGGCGTGATCAGGGAAGCGGTGGAGATCCTGAACCGTGACGGCGTCGCCGTAAACCACCTGCCGGTCAAGTGGATCGTCCCCCTGCACGCGGACGCCATCCGGGAGGTTTTCGACAAGGCGCAAAAGACCGTGATCGTGGAGAACAATCATTCCGGCCAGTTCCACCGGTACCTGCGCAGCGAGACCGGTTTGACGGCCGACGGCCACATCCGCAAGTACGACGGCGAGCCGTTCATGCCCCATCATATCGTGGACGGCGTCCGGGAGCTGCTGGCCGGAACGACGGACATCTTCGTGCCCTATCAAGAAGTCATCGTCTAAGGAGTCTTCAACATGTCAGTGGAAACATTACCACGCGAGGAAGTGGAAGCGAAACCGTCAGCGCCATTGAAAGCGAAGGACTTCAAGGGCAAGGTGGATCCGGACTGGTGCCCGGGATGCGGCGATTTCGGCGTGCTGAGCAGCCTTCAGCGGGCCTGCGTGAACCTGGGTCTCCGGCCCCACGAGATCCTTACGATCAGCGGGATCGGCTGCTCCTCGAATTTCCCGGGTTTCTTCAACTCCTATGGCATGCATACGCTGCACGGACGCGCCCTTGCCGTGGCCACGGGCGCGCAGATGGCGAACCACGAGCTCACCGTGTTCGTCACGGGCGGCGACGGCGACGGCTACGGGATCGGCGGGAACCACTTCACGCACACGGCGCGGCGCAACGTCGACCTGACCTACATCGTCATGGACAACCAGATCTACGGTCTGACCACCGGGCAGATCTCGCCTACCAGCAGTATCGACATGAAGACCAAGAGCACGCCTTTCGGGAGCGTGGAAGCGCCGATCAATCCCATCACGGCCGCCATCATGAACGGCGCGACCTTCGTGGCCCGGGCCTTCAGCGGCGACGCGCGCCACCTGACCGGACTCATCGAACAGGGTGTCCGCCACCGGGGCTTTTCGCTGATCGACGTATTCAGCCCCTGCGTCACGTTCAACAAGGACAACGACTACCCCTTCTTCAAGCAGCGCGTCAAGAAGCTGGAGGACGAAGGCCACGATCCCGGCGACTGGAAGACGGCCTGCGAGAAGGCCATGATCTGGGGAGACGAAATCTACACCGGCCTGTTTTTTCAGAAAACGGACGCGCTTACGCTGGGCGACCGCGAACCGGTGCTGGACGAGGGCGGTGCCATGGCCGCGCGTGAACTGGGGATCACCGGCGAGCAGTCCGACCGGATCATCAAGCGCATGATGTAGTGTGATACGACGACGCGGCACCGGATTGATAGCGCGCCAGGTTGAAGCCGCGCCAGGTTGAAGCCGCGTTTCAGATGAAGGGGATTTCCTGCAGTTCCCGGTGCACGGCGCGGTAGAGGGGGACCGGCGGGAGGTTCTCTGCCGGGCGTTCCCCGCCGGTGGCTTCGATCATGCCCAGTGACAGGACCTTGTCGCTGAAACTTTCCGATTCCAGCTTTTCACCCAGCCCCTGTTCATATACGCACTGCAGTTCCGCCATCGTGAATACACCGGGCAGCAGCAGCAGCGCGATGTTCGTGTAATTCAGTTTGGCCGCGATCCTGTCCGTGCAAACCTTCAGAATCTCATTGTGATCGTACGCCAGCGATGGGGTGTCATTGACGTAGAACCACGCCCCCGTGCCGTACTTGTCTACCGGTTCAAAGGGCTCGCCCGGACGGTCGGGGAACCCCATGTAGGCCGTCGAGATCGTTCGTCTCCTGGGGTCCCGGTCGATGGCGGAGAAGGTGTAGACCTGCTCGAAGTAGGCGCTCGACTGGCCGGTTGCCTCCCGGTAGGCGCGTCGCACCGCCGCCTCCAGGTCTTCTGTCTCGAGCACCAGGGTCCCAGGCAGCGAATAGCGGCCCACGAAGGGTTCGATCTTCAACTCGACCAGGTAGACCAGCAACTTGCCGTCGAGAAACCGGAAGATGCCGAGATCCGTGGCCGCGTATGGTTTGGTCGGAATCATCGCAAGGTCATGTTTGCATCGTTTGCAGGTGTGTGGCAAGAAAAAAATGGGTGGAGGCGCAGGTAGCCGGGAGTGCAGGTAGCCGGGAGCGGTATGCGCCCGCACTAAGGGAGCAGTTCGACCTTCTATGGACCTGGAAGTCCTGAAAACCGTCGTGCAACTCGTGTCCGGCGCACTGATCGGCGCCTGCATCGGCATGACCGGCATCGGTGGCGGGGTCCTCCTGCTGCCTGTTCTGACGCTGGGATTCGGCCTGCCGTCAACGGTAGCGGTGGGCACCGCCCATCTCTATTCCTGCCTCTGCAAGCTTCCAGCCGTGTTTTTCCATTTCAGGCAGGGTACCATACGGTTCCGCACCTCTGCGTACTTCATGGCGGGTGCGGTGCCCGTCTCCGTGGCGGTTGCACTGTGGATTACGGGGTATGCCGGCGGCATGGACCCGGTCGACCCGGCCTGGCGTGAACTCCAGACGAATCTTCGCCAGTTCATCGCGGCGGTGGTTATTCTGTCCGGCCTGCTGATCCTTTGGCACATGTTCATGCGGCCGGGTTCCCGCGCCGTAACGGACCAGGCGGGCCAGGCGGACCAGGCGATCCAGGCGGACCAGCGGGTTTCCGCCCGGGTCTCGGGCGCTAAGATCGTCCTTGCGGTGGCGCTGGGCGCCGTCATCGGCGGGTTGATCGCTTCCACCTCGGTGGGCAGCGGCATCCTGATCGTGCCGTTGATGATCATCATCTTCCGCCTCACCGCGGTGGACACGGTGGGCTCCTCGATCTTCATCGCGCTGTCGCTGACCTTCACGAGTTCGATCATCTATGCCGGCAGCAGCCAGCTGGATCTCGCCATTGCCGTGACCATGGCGGCCGGATCGCTGGTGGGCGTGCCCCTGGGCGTGCGGATGTCCCGCCGGATCCCGGAGCGCTACCTGCAGATCACCATCACCGGACTGGTGCTGGTTGCGGGAGGGGTCATGCTCTTCGGGGGTTGACGAGTGGGATCAGGGTGAAGCGAATATGTCGTTCAACATGCCGCTCAGGCGGATGCCGGCCTGCAATAACCTGAGTCTGACCCCGTCGGCATGCTTGAAGATATAGTCAAAGCCCAGGTAAGGGGTTCTTTCGGAACGGGAGTCGCCGAAGTCGTAGACGGAGGGCAGCATGCTCCGCGATTCCCGCGCCCAGTCATATACGTTCGAACGACGCCACGCCTCGACCTCGCCGGGTTCGGCGTGCCCGAAGAACCGCACCCATTCCGTGAAGCTCAGCCGCTGGTGCTCGACGAGGTGCTCGTCCCAGACCCTGTGGAGGTTCGTGGTTTCGCCGAACCACCGGACCCGGATATCGTTGCCGCCGCGGTCGCTGGCATAGCCCACGTGCAGTGGCTGGTGGACGTCGGCCACGAAGTGCGCCAGGAATTTCAACGCTTCCACCCGTTCCTTCCTGCTCGATCCGCGGTCTCTCAACACCCGTTCGAAACGCTGAATGGCCTCGACCACGTCGCCGTCCGGACTTCTTTTCGCCGATTCAATCGACTGGCCGGGCGCCGCGTTGACGTAATGCCACGGCGAGGCATGGTCCCAGGCGGGATCGGACTTGATCTCGTCGGCCCACGTGCCGATCTGCGCCAGCGAAGCGCGGCCGACGAGATCGGAAATGCCCTTGCGGGCCGCGTCCGTGAGATGGTTCTCGGCAATCTGGCCTACGATGCGGTGGCCGTTCGGTCCCCAGGCTACGGCCGGCAGGGACCCGCACAACAGGAGGATCGAAGCGATGGCTATTCGTGCATTTCGCATGAGCGGTTCTCCGTTATGTGTTCAGGGTACGTATGAAGATCCCGGATCCGTGGGCGGCGGCGGCCAGTGCAAACCCCGTTGGCCCGACAGGCCCCGGTTGGGCGGCAGCGTGTATTCTCGGTCCGGCAGGCCGGTCAGTTCTCCGTTCTGTATCCACGCCGGGTCCAGGTCTGCCAGCTGGTCCACCAGCCGTGCCTTCAACCGGCCGACGATTTCGGCATGACCGGACGAATCCACCAGATCGCGGCGTTCTTCCGGGTCCTGCTCGAGGTCGAATAACTGCGTTCGGTTGCCCACCGGATAGTAGATCAGCTTGTGCCGGCCGTCGTGCATCATGCGCGTGGCCTGGGCGTTCTCGCCGCATTCGCCGTACAGGTATTCACGCCTGTCGACACCCGCCATGGAACGGCCTTCGACCGAGCCGGGGACGTCGATCCCCGACAGCTCCAGCAGCGTGGGCATAACGTCCTGCCAGCCCACGAGCCGGTCGTCGGTGCGGTTGTGTCCGACCCGGTCGTCGCCGGCCGGACCCACGAGTATCATGGGTACGTTGGCCGACTGTTCGTAATAAAGGCGCTTCGCCCACAGGCCGTGATCGCCCAGCATGTCCCCGTGGTCAGCCGTGAAGAGCACGATCGTGTTGTCGATCAGGCCTTCCTCCCGCAACGTGCCGATCACCACGCGCAACTGGTGGTCGATGTGGGTACACAGCGAGTAGAAGGCCCTTCTCGCCCATGCGATCTGGGTGTCGCTCATCCCGCAGTTGTTACCCCGAACCGCCTTCAGCGCATAGGGCAGGCCGTCGGGGTCCTCCGCCCAGTCGCCGTGGTACGGTTCGCCCGGATCCTCGTCGCGGTACAGGTCCAGGTAGCACTGCAACGGGGTCAGCGGAGGGTGGGGATGGCAGTAGGACAGGTACCAGAATCCCGGCCGTGTCGGATCGCGGCGCCGGATCATCCGGGCCATCTGGCGCGTAGTCCAGTTGGTCACGTGCATGGCCTCGGGCAGATGCCAGGGGCGCTGGCCGTAATCGTTGTTGCTCATGCCGTGGGTGAATCCTTCTCCGGCGTAACCATTCTCGCCGAGAAAAGCCTCGTAGTCGTCCAGGGCGCCGATATTCGGACGGCCCTCTTCGGCCAGGATCACGTCGTCGAACCCGATCCGGTCCCGCTGTGGGTACACATGCAGCTTGCCCACGGCGTAGGCCTGGTAGCCGTTGTCCCGGAAGGTCTGGGCTACGGTGGGAACCGGCGGCATGGGATTGTCGACCCTGAACACCCGGTCGCCGTGCGTTTCCGTGGTCGTTCCGGTCATGAGTGTCCTGCGGGCGGGAATGCACACCGGGCATTCGCTGTAGGCTCGCGTATACCTCACTCCGCTGCGGGCAAGCGTGTCCAGAGTGGGCGTCTGGATCACCGGATGGCCCGCGTGGCCGAACAGCCTGCCTGGCCAGTGATCGGTACAGACGAGCAGTACGTGGGGAGGAGGCGGCATGGTCCTCTCGTATCGAACACCCATCGAGTTCAGTCGCGTTGAACGAATACCACAATATACTACGCGCGCCGCCGGGTGTCCACCGGTACCGGCGATACCAGACTATGCATTTGCGTTAACGAATCGTGTTGACAGGTCACAATATATCTGTATATTCGTTTATCAGAATATAGACGTATTCATCGTGCGTGAGCCGCCGTTCGGAGGCTACGGAACAGGAGCCAGAATGCGGAGGATGCCGCTTTGGGGCCCACGTTTGGGTACCGACCGGTAGAGGTATTCGGTTATGGACAAGGACGTTGCCGTATTCAAGGCCTGTTCGGACGCGACGCGCCTTCGCATCCTGTTCCTGCTGACCGAGCGGGAACTCTGCGTGTGCGAAATCATGGCGGTCCTGGATATGTCCCAGGGCAAGATCTCCCGGCACCTGGCCGTGCTGAAGCGGTACGGACTGCTCACGGATCGCCGCGATGGCGTATGGATCTACTACGCGCTGGCTACAGACTCTTCGATCGCCCTGAGATACATCTCGGTTTATCTCGTCTCGGCCCGCCAGGTCCACGAGCGGGTCCAGGCGGACCTGGACCGGTTGCGCGGACTGGCCAGCGAAGGCAAGATCTGCGTACCCCAGCCCTCCATGGCCCTGCTCCAGGTAGACGAACGTGAAGATCCGGCATTGCACGGTCACCCTATGTTTCCGGAGGAGGGGCGATGAATCCGGCCGGCCACGATTCCGAGTTCTACCCGGTGCTCAATCGCTATTTCAAGGCACGCCTGTCGGAATTCGACCACATACCGTTGGATCGCGGGAAATTGCTGGATAGCATTTCAACGTACGTCGCGCAACGCGTGAGAAAAGACCAACTTGCCCGGCTCACTTTTATCTGTACCCACAATTCCCGTAGGAGCCAGATGGCGCAGATCTGGGCGCAGACCGCGGCGGATTACTTCGCCGTGCCGGGGGTGTCCGTCTTCTCAGGCGGGACGGAGGCCACTGCCTTCAACCCCAGGACCTTGGCGGCCCTGATTCGCGCGGGTTTCTGGATTGACCGTGGCGTGCTGGAAGAAAACCCGGTCTACACCGTTTACGCCGGTAACGGGCTGGCTTCTGTGCGCGCGTTCTCCAAGACCTACCTCGATCCCTCGAATCCGCAGGACGGTTTCTGCGCGGTCCTGACTTGTTCGAGTGCGGACCGCGACTGTCCAGTGATACCCAGCGCCGACCAGCGCGTGCTCGTCCCCTATGAAGACCCGAAGTCCGCCGATGGCACGGACCGGGAGACGGAGGTCTACGACGAAAGATGCCGGGAGATCTGCCGGGAGATGGCCTGGATGTTCGCGATGGTGTCCGAAGCGGACTAAGCGGACGGGCGGACGGTGTGACAGGACGGACAAAGCGGCTGGGCGAAGATCCACATAATCAACCTGAGCGTGACCATGGATACAACGACGCGTGAATTGTCGGCTCGAGACCGGTACCTGACTCTTTGGATCTTCCTGGCCATGGGGCTTGGCGTCGCGCTCGGCGTATGGATGCCGGAGGTGCCCGCCCTTATCCAGCTCGGTCAGGTGGGCACAACCAACCTGCCCATCGCCATCGGGCTCATCCTGATGATGTATCCCCCGCTGGCCAAGGTGAAGTACGAGGAACTGTGGGACGTGTTCCGTAACGTGCGGATCCTCGGTGCGTCCCTCTTCCTGAACTGGGTCGTCGGCCCCATCCTCATGTTCGGGCTCGCGGCGCTTTTCCTGCCGGCGCATCCGGAGTACATGACCGGCCTGATCCTCATCGGCCTGGCCCGGTGCATCGCCATGGTCATCGTGTGGAACGAACTGGCGAAGGGAAACACGGAGTATGCCGCCGGCCTCGTGGCCTTCAACAGCCTGTTCCAGGTCTTCTTCTACAGCGTGTACGCCTACGTCTTCATCACGGTGCTTCCGCCCTGGTTCGGACTGGAAGGCAGCGTCATACCGGTAACGATCGCGCAGATCGCGGAAAGCGTGCTCATCTACCTGGGCATCCCCTTCTTCGGCGGCATGGCGACGCGCCTGGTCCTGCTTCGGCTCAAGGGACGGCCGTGGTACGAGTCGACATTCATCCCCCGCATCAGCCCCATCACCCTGGTGGCGCTGCTGTTCACCATCGTGGTCATGTTCAGCCTGAAGGGCGACACGATCGTGGCCATCCCCCTGGACGTGGTACGGATCGCCGTTCCGCTCTTCGTGTATTTCGTGCTCATGTTCCTGATCACCTTCTGGATGGGACGGAAGATCGGCGCGGACTATTCAAAGAATGCCACGCTCTCCTTCACCGCCGCGAGCAACAACTTCGAACTGGCCATCGCCGTGGCCGTGGCCGTCTTCGGCATCGAATCGGGCGTGGCCTTCGCGGCGGTCATCGGCCCCCTCGTCGAAGTGCCGGTCATGATCGCGCTGGTCAACGTGGCCCTTAGGTTCCGGCGCATGTATGACCGGAAAGCCGTCGCGGCCTCCCCCGGCCGGGCCTGAACGCCGGGGCCTGAACGCCGGGGCCTGAACGCCGGGGCCTGAACGCCGGGGCCTGAACTTTAACGTTGCTTCGAGGCGCTCCCGCGTCGTATAATCTCGCCCTGCCGTTTCCTCTCGCTTCCTACCTCCCGTGAAAAGGCTGGCCGGGGTGACTCACATCGACGAAAACCAGCCGTTGACGACGAGGTCCATCCTCCTCGTGCTGATGCTGTGCACGCTCTGGGGCGGCCTGGTCGTATCGGTCAAGGTAGGCCTGCAGGGCATCCCGCCGATTCTCCTGGCGGTGCTGCGCTTCGGGGTCGCGGTCGTGTGCGTCTTTGCCTGGACGCGCCTGGCCGGCGTCTCGCTCTACGTGGCGCGGGGCGACCGCCTGATCATCGCGGTGCCCGCCCTCGTCATGGCCGCGCAGATCCTCTTCCTGAACATCGGCGCGGAACAGACCTCCGGAAGCCACGCCGTGCTGTTCATGCAGACCTACCCCTTCGTCGTCGCCGCAATCTCCCACTACATCATCCCGGGAGACCGCCTGACGCTGATGAAGAACCTCGGCCTGGTCCTGGCCGGCGCCGGCATGGTGCTGACCATATACGACGAAGCCGGAGGACCGTCGACTCCGCTTGGCGACGTGCTGGTCCTCTGCAGCTCCATCAGCCTGGCCATCCAGATCATGCTCAACAAGGTCCTGGTCCGGCGCATCTCCCCCGTATCGGTCATCTTCTGGCAGCAGGTGGTCGTGCTGCCCATCTTCACCGTCCTCTGGGTGTCGACCGAATGGCACCTGCCCGTCACGATCAACCCGGCCATCGTGGCGGCGGTCCTGTACCAGGGCGCCATCGTGGCCGGTTTCTGCTTTCTCGTATGGATACGGCTGCTGCAGCGGCACAGCGCCACCCAGATCAGCGCCTTCTTCTTCACGACGCCCCTCTTCGGCGTCCTCCTGAGCTGGCTCATCCTCGGCGACCAGGTGACCACATACCTCACGGGCGGCCTGGTGCTGCTGGCGGCCGGACTCTGGGTGGTCAACCGGTATTGAAGACCGTACGGCCCGCATAGCCCGCACAACCTGGCCCTGGTCGACCGCAGGCCGGCAACCCGCAACTTCAGACAACTTCAGAAAGGAATACCAATAATGATCATCGATTGCCATGCCCACGCATGGGATTACTGGCCCTACGAACCGGAAGTGCCGGATCCGGAAAACCGGGGCCGGGCCGAGATGCTGCTTCACGAAATGGACCTGGCCGGGGTGGACCAGGCGGTACTGGTCTGCGCCCGGATCGAACACAACCCCAACAACAACGACTACGGGGCAGAGTGCGTCCGCCAATACCTCGACCGGTTCATCCAGTTCGCCGACGTGGACTGTTCCTGGTCCGAAACCTATCACGTGCCGGGCGGCGCCGACCGGCTGGCTGAATCGGTGGAAAAGTACCGGTTGAAGGGGTTCACCCACTACCTGAAGGGCGATACGGACTGGTTCGAGTCGCGGGAAGGCCTCGCGTTCTTCGAGAAGGCGGCCGAACTCAACCAGATCGCTTCCCTGGCCCTTGGGCCGGCCTGGATGCCCGCGCTGCGCAAGCTCGCGCGGCGGTTTCCGGACACGCCCTTCCTCTGCCACCACATGGCCGGCGTGAAGGTGGGCGAACCGTTGCCCCGGCCTATGCTCAACGAAGTCCTGGCGTCGGCGGACGTGCCCAACATCCATATCAAGCTGTCCGGTTTCCAATACGTCTCGGAGACCGCCTGGGAATATCCCTACTCGGACTGCATGTGGATCGTACGCAAGCTCTACGAGTACTACGGGGCCGACCGTCTCTGCTGGGCGTCCAACTATCCGCCCGTCGCCCGGGCGAGTACGTACCGGCACTCGCTCGAAGCCGTGCGGACCCACTGTACCTTCATCGCGAAGGCGGACATGGATCTCATCCTGGGCGGGAATATGGCGCGTTTGCTGGCGGCGGCGGGGTAAAACACTGCATTTAAAGGAAACTATTGCCCCCCGCGCGCTGTCTAATGGAGCAGACAGGCGCGAACTTCACCGTAAGCTTCACCGCGAACTTCACGTGAATATCGCGCTTTTGCGGTTGTATAATAATAGTTAGTAAAGATTTAGTATTGTTCTGAAGGAGCAGGCATGGGTCGTCCAGGCGTTCTACCTCTCATCATGCGTCTTTCTCGTGCAGCAACTGCCGCGGTGTGCATCGCTTTCCTGGCGGCATTCATCGCGGCGGGGTGCGGCGCCGCGAGTTCGGATACGGCCGAAGACGAAGCCGACGAGGAAAAGATCGTCGGCAAGGACGGCGAGGCCGAAGCCGACACCACGGAGGTGCCACCGGTCCCGGTGAACGTGATCGAGGCTTCCCTGGGTACCATTTCGGATATCGTGCTGACGACCGCGACGGTGGAAGCCGACCGCGATGCCCAGATCTACCCGCGGACGACCGCCATGATCGAAGAGATGCGCGTCGAAGAAGGCGACTCCGTGAAGCGGGGCGATGTCCTCGCCATGCTGGAAAACGACGAAGAAGAGGTAAACCTGGCACGCGCGGAAGCCATCCGGGACGCCCGCAAGCAGGAATTCGATCGTTCGGAGGCCATGCTGGAGGGACAACTCATCAGCGAGGTGGACCACGAGGCGAAGGAGCGTGAGCTGATCATGGCCCGGGCGGACTGGGAGTCCGCCAAGGTCGCCTTCGACAAGACCACTATCCGCGCGCCTTTCAGCGGCACCATCACGGAACGCCACCAGAACGTCGGCAACATGGCCAGACCGGGGGATGCGCTTTTCACGCTGGTCGATCTGAACACGTTGCTGATCTACACCCATCTGCCCGAAATGGAGTGGGCGCACGTAGCCCCGGGCCAGCAGGTCATCCTCGAAACGGAGACCCTGCCGGACGGCACGTTCGACGGCACGATCCACCGGGTGAGCTCCATCATCAATCCTCAGAACGGCACCTTCAAGGTCACCATCAGGATCGTCGACCCCGGCTGGCGGCTCAAGCCGGGCATGTTCGTCAAAGTGAAAATCCTTTCAGACCAGCACGAAGGCGTGCTGCTGATCCCCAAGATCGCCCTGCTGGAAGACGATGAAGTCTTCACCGTGAAGGACAGCATCGCAACCCGCGTCGCCCTCACCCTCGGCCTGCAGGACGCGGATTTCACCGAGATCCAGGAAGGGCTGAGCCCGGGCGATCTGGTCGTGATTGCCGGCCATCGCAGCATGAGAGACAGCACCCGGGTTAAGATCGTCGCTCCCGATGCGCCGGAATAACCTCCATGAACATCGTTGATTTCGCCATTCGCAAGCCCGTCACCATCACGATGCTGGTACTGGCTGCGCTGATCTTCGGATACGTGTCCTTCCAGCGCCTGGCGGTCAATCTCCTTCCGGACATCTCCTACCCTTCCCTCACGGTGCGCACGGAGTACGAAGGCGCCGCTCCCCAGGAAATCGAAAACCTCATATCCCGCCGGATTGAAGAGGACGTGGGGGTCGTTACGGGCCTGGTGGAAGTCAGTTCCATCTCCCGGGCGGGCGTCTCCGACGTGGTGCTCGAGTTCGATTGGGACACGGACATGAACCTGGCCATCATGGACGTGCGGGAACGGGTGGACCGCGTATTCCTGCCCCAGGACGCCGAGCGTCCCATTCTCCTGCGGTACAACCCGGAACTCGATCCCATCATGCGACTGGGGTTGTCCGGAGAAGACCTGATCATGCTGCGGAACCTGGCGGACTGGGAGATCAGGCGCCAGCTTGAAACGGTGCCGGGCGTCGCCTCGGTCCGCATCAAGGGCGGGCTGGTAGAAGAAATCCAGGTGGAAATCAACGAAGCGCAGTTGACCAGGCTGGGGTTCACCTTCGGCCAGATCAACCAGCGTCTCGCCGCGGAGAACATCAACCAGGCCGGAGGGCAGCTCCAGGAAGGCGACGAAGCGCTGATCGTACGGGCGGTCAACGAATTCCAGACCGTCGAGGAGATCGGCGAGATCATCATCTCCAGCCGGGGCGAGGTACCCGTGCGCCTCCACGACGTGGCCACGGTCCGGCGGCATTTCAAGGAAAGGAAGACGCTTACCCGGATCAACGGCCGCGAGAGCGTGGAGATCGCCCTGTTCAAGGAAGCGGACGCCAACACGGTAACGGTCGCCCGGGCGGTCCGGGAACGGCTGGGCGAGGTCGAGACGGGGGATGCGGAACCAACGGGGGATGCGGAACCAACGGAGGATGCGGAACCGGTAGTTGCCGATGGAGCGGAAGACGAAGCAACCGAGCAGTCGGAAGAATCGGCCGCGTCCACTGCTGAATCATCAAACGGACCCGGTGCCGCCGTCATGGGCATCGAGGCGAACACCATCGTTTCGACGCTGCCCGAAGGCGTAACCCTGCACCTCGTATCGGACCAGTCCCGCTTCATCGAAAACGCCATCGACGAGGTGATCAAGACAGCCCAGTGGGGCGGCGTGCTGGCGATCCTCGTCCTCTTCCTCTTCCTGCGCAACCTCCGCAGCACACTCATCGTCGGCGTGGCCATCCCGGTGTCCGTGCTGATCACCTTCATCCTGATGTTCTTCAGCCAGACCACGCTCAACATCATGTCCCTCGGCGGCCTGGCCCTGGGCATCGGCATGCTGGTGGACAACGCCATCGTCGTGCTGGAGAGTATCTTCCGCTGCCGGGAGGAAGGCGACAGCATGGTGGAAGCCGCCCGCCGCGGCGCGTCGGAAGTGGGGATGGCGGTGACCGCTTCGACCCTGACCACAATCGCCGTGTTCTTTCCCATCGTATTCATCGAAGGCATCGCCGGCCAGATCTTCACCGACCAGGCCCTGACCGTCACCTTCGCCCTGCTGGCGTCCCTGGCCGTGGCCCTGACCTTCATTCCCATGATGGCTTCGCGGGAAGGCAGCCTGGGCGAGAGGGCGGGGCGGGGCCTCTGGGTACAGTCGGCCTTCGGAGATTTCAGGCGGACGGCTAAGGAGGAGCGCGGCGGGGCGATCCGATGGTTCGCCGCCAGGCTGGTCCGGGACACGGCGAACTGGTTCGTGAACACCTTCCCGGGGCTGCGCTGGTTCGGCGAGATCGCGCAGCATTTCCGGCAAAGGGGTGGTGATCGGACCCCGGGTGCGGCGCGCTGGGTCCTGGTCTTCCCCTTATACCTTGTCGCGAGGATCCTCCTGCTGGCAGGCCACTGGCTGTGGGGAAGCGTGCGACAGTACCGGAACCCGGATGTTCAGCTTGCCAAGAACCGGGGACTGCGCGCGGCCGTGTCGATTCCTCGCTGGACCATCGTCTTCGTCTCCCGGCTGATCCTGCCCATCTACCGCCTCGTCCGGTTCCTGGTCGGGAGTCTGTTCAAGATCCTGTTTACGATCGTCCCGAACCTGCTTCTCGTGGCCCTCCTACCCGTGTGGTTTCTTCTGCGCGGGGTTTTCTGGGTACTTGGCAAGGTGGCTCAACCGGTCCTTTACGTATTCAACAAGGGGCTCGAAGCCCTCCAGTCGGCCTACGTGTCCTTCCTCACCCGGGCGCTCAACCAGCGCTTTGTCACGTTGCTCGTGGTCGCGGCGGTCGTCGGGACGACCACGATACTCATTCCCCGCCTCGGTACCGAGCTGATTCCGGAAATGGAGCAGGGCGAGTTCGCGGTGGACCTCATCCTGCCCACCGGCACGCCGCTGGAGGAGACGGACGAAATCGCGACGATGATCGAATCCATGATCCGGGAGGATGCGGACATCAGGCAGGTCTACGTCGTGGTGGGCGCCATGGAGTCCAGCGGATCGCTCATGGATGAAGAGCGCGAGAACGTCGCCCGCGTCGGGGTCATGCTCGACGCGGATGCCATTCGGGCAACGGGCAGCGATCCCGTCATGGACCGCCTGCGGCAACGCCTGGCCGAAATACCGGACGCCCGGGTCGAATTCGTCCGGCCGGCGCTGTTCAGCTTCAAGGCCCCGCTGGAGGTCGAGGTCCGGGGATACAACCTCAGGGACCTCCGCGGCGTCAGCGGCGAGGTGGTCGACGTCCTGGGCGACCTGGAAGGCCTGAGGGACGTGCGGTCCCTGATGGAGGCGGGCTATCCCGAAGCCGTGATCGTATTCGATCGGGACCGGATGGCGGCCCTCGGCGTGGACATCGGGCAGGCCGCGGACGCGATCCGGAACAAGGTCCGCGGCAGCGTGGCCACCCGGTTCTCAGCGGGAGAACGCAAGATCGACATCCTGGTGCGGGCAAGGGAAGAAGACCGCAGGCAGATCGCCCAACTTAAAGCCATGGCCGTAAACGCGGGCGAACGGAGTAACACCGGGCAGAATGAGCGGATGGACCGGAACGACGAAGGGGAAGATTCGGAATCCCGGTCGAACTTCGAGGCGCCTGCTTCCCGCACGCAGAATGGCAGTTCGATCCAACTCGGGGCCGTAGCCCGGGTCCAGCTGGACGAGGGCCCGAGCGAGATCCGGCGCATCGACCAGCAGCGCGTGGCCCTGGTGACGGCGAATCTGACCGGCATCGACCTGGGAAGCGTGGCCGGCGACATGCAGCAGAGGCTGTCCGGAATGCGCCTTCCCGACGACTTCAGCATCGACATCGGCGGCCAGTATCGGGAGATGACCATCGCTTCGCGCAGCATGCTGCTGGCCATCGCCATGGCCGTATTCCTGGTCTACCTGGTCATGGCTTCTCAGTTCGAGTCGCTGCTCCATCCGTTCATCATCATGATCTCCTTTCTGCTTGCCCTTTCGGGTGTCTTGCTTACCCTTTATCTACTGGATATCGCGATCAGCGTGATCGTCCTGATCGGCATCATCATGCTGGCCGGGATCGTGGTGAACAACGCCATCGTGCTGGTGGACTATACCAACCAGCTGCGGCGCCGCGGCATCGAGCGGATCGAGGCGGTCATCACCGCGGGCCGGGTCCGGCTTCGCCCCATACTCATGACTACGGCCACGACGATCCTGGGACTGCTTCCGCTCGCGCTGGGCCTGGGCGAAGGCGCCGAGATCCGCACGCCCCTCGCCGTTACCGTGATCGCGGGACTGATCGCTTCGACCTTTCTGACCCTTATCGTGATCCCCGTGATCTACTCGCTGGTGGACCGGGATCAACATGGCGCTCCGGCGGAGGGTCCCGTCACGGAAGGTTCCGTCACGGAGGGTCCTGTCCCCGAGGGTCCCGCCACCGAGGGTCCCGTTCAATCATGACCAGGATTCAACGAGCCTGATATGTTCAAATTCCTTTCCCCATACAACTGGACCGCCTTCGCCTTCCGAAGACCCGTTACCGTGTTCATGGTCCTGGTCAGCGCGATCCTCTTCGGGGCGGTCTCTTTCCGGCTTCTGCCGATGGAGCTCGTTCCGGCGAGAGACGGGATCTGGATGAACGTCTGGGTACCCTATCCCAATTCCACGCCGGAGGACAACGTGCAGCTGATCGCCCGTCCGCTGGAAGGGGAACTGAAGACCCTGCGCGGACTGCGCCGCGTGGAATCCAATTCGAGTACCAACGGCGTGAACGTCAACCTCGTCTTCGAACCGGGCAATGACATGAAGCTGGCTTACGTGGAGGTGAGGGACCGCGTGGAACGGGTGCGGCCGGCGCTGCCGGACGAGATCGACCGGATCTGGGTGCGGAAGTTCTCCAGCACGGACATCCCCATCATGTATCTCTCCCTGTCGTGGCACGGCGACCGCGACGCCCTGTTCCAGGTCGTCGACGAGCAGCTGATCCCCCGCATCGAACGGATTGACGGCATCGCCGGCATCGATGCGTGGGGGTCCCAGTCCAGGCAGGTGATCATCGACCTGGACGAGGACCTGCTGAAGGCGTACAAGGTGAACGTGGAACAGTTCATCCGCGCTATGGACCAGGCCAACATGGACTCGCCCGGAGGCTACGTGGAAGACGGCGGGTTCCGCTATATCGTCCGGCTTTCGGGCGCCTTGGAAACCGTGGAGGACATCCAGTCCTACCCGATCAATGAAAGGGGCCTCAAGCTCAGCGACGTGGCCCGGGTGGAATACCGGAAGCCCACGTCATACCGCCGGTTCCGCCTGAACGGCCAGGACGCCGTGGGCATGGTGATCAGCAAGGAGTCGAACGCCAACACGGTGGAAGTCACGGCGGCCGTGAAGGAGACCTTAAGCGACCTGACCGACGATCCGCGCTGGCCCGGCCTGACCTACTTCATCTTTTTCGAGCAGTCGTCCTGGATCCTGAATTCGCTCAAAACGCTCGGCACCGCCGGCATGTGGGGCGGCCTGTTCGCCCTGGGCGTGCTCTTTTTCTTCCTGCGGAGGTACCGGACGACCTTTATCATCGCCGCGTCCATCCCGGCGTCCATCCTCGTGACCTTCACGGTCATGTATTTCGTGAATACCGGGTACGGCATCCTGTCGCTCAACCTCATCTCGCTCATGGGACTGATGCTCGGCATCGGCATGCTGGTGGACAACGCCGTGGTGGTGCTGGAGAACATCGTCCGGCTGCGGCGGATGGGCGTGGAACCCGTGCAGGCGGCGATCCAGGGCGCCCGCGAAGTTTCGGTGGCCGTCAGCGCCGCCACGTTGACCACGGCCATCGTGTTCCTGCCCCTGCTGTTCATCGGAGGCGGAAACGCGCAGACGGAGATGCGGGAGTTCGGCCTGGTCATCACCATTTCCCTGATCTCGTCCCTGGTGATGTCGCTCAGCTTCATACCGCTCCTGGCTTCCCGGCTCCTGAAGGAAGGGCGCCTGCCGACGGTCAGCCTGCTTGAAACGCTTGAAAACCGTTACGCCCAGGTGATCGGATGGGTGCTGAACCACCGGCTCGACGTGGCGCTCATCCTGGGTGGATTCGTCATCCTGACCTTCCTGTTACCCAT